>JABHKC010000186.1 GCA_018692315.1 Bacteroidota bacterium
TCTTTCTATAGCTATGCCATGGCAGATGGTATCTTTAATTATCTGTTTGATAATAAATATGGGCTAATTTATAAAACTAAACCCAAAATCCCTGATAGCCAGCTATCTATAATTTGGGAGGAAAATTGAGGAAACTTCAGGCAATATTTGTATCGTAATACTGTCTAAAATTATGTAGTGCAATCTTATTTATTTTCATCTTTTACAGTGTTTTCAATTTCTTTATCAATTGTTTGTTGAATATAATGATTGCCTTTTCTAAGTTTTTTTACTTTTTCGGCATCAATTAGCTTTTCCAAAGATTTATAGTCAATTTCGTTTTCATAACAAAGTTGCATTAAATCTTCATCAAGCTGCTTTTTTACTTTTTTTATATTATGGCTCATAATTATATAGTTAATGAATTATTTTCTAATTTTAAATATTTCATTTCAATCTGAAATTCAATAAGTTTGTATACTATTCTTTCCTCTATTTCATACTTTTCTGAAAAATATTTTACAATGTCATTTGTTGGTATATCAGAGTTTTTTCTGAGAAATGATTTTAAACTTTTCCCAAAAAATTTAGGGATATTATAAAATTGCAGATAATCCACTGTTTCAGCATTTTTAATTAATCCAATATATGACTGATTTAGAATAAGAAAAGTATCTGTCTTATCAATTTGAATATTTCTATAAATACTATTAAATTCTGTATCTCGATATTTTTTCACATGTTTTTCAATATCTAAAATATGAATTGGTTCAGTTGAATTCTGTAATAATTCCATGACCATATTTTTTATCGTGCCTCCTTTAATATCTGAATATTTTTCTTCCCAGATTTTCAAACCGTAAGTACTTGTACGTCCAAAGCAAATAAACCCTTTATCCTTTTGCATTGAAGCCCTTACGCTATCTTGACTGCATTCATAATTAGGGTATTTTTCTGCAATTTTTTGGAATATTACTTTAACAGATACAGGTTCTTGAATTTCTTTCAAAATTTCATATGCATATTCATGAACTGATTTATGAATATTCTTTTGAAATATAATATTTTCTTCTAGATCAAGAATTAATTCAAATTCATCAAATAATAATTGATCACAAACTATTGTAATTTCTTCAAGATGGGAGTAATCTTTTGGTTTGTAAAATTTCAGTAAATAGCCTTGGAAATTAAAAGAATAGGAATTAATAATACGGTCATTATGTCTATTGAAAATATCATTTGTGAATTTTTCAAAATCAAAAATTGAGGTTAGTTTTTTTGATATCAGATACGTAGTTTTCCATTCATGAACAAACCGTCTTTTAGAACCAAATAATAAATCCTGTTCATATCCAATTATTTCATGTGTTTGACTGAAAAAAATTGAAATGATTTTGGTTATAAATAGTTTATTAAATTTATTATTTTCATTTTTATTGATACTATCAACAATTTCGTTTTTGACAGAAATTAAATCTGTATCTGTATTTATATTGTAAATAGAATTAAAATCAATCTCAAAAATCAATATAAACTTTAAAGTTGTATTTAATTTCCTATATATTGTATTCCTAATCTGCCTTATTCTTTCTGTAGTTAATCCAATAAAAGATGCAATTGTACTTAAGTTATTGTGCTTAAAATCAATGAAAAAATTAAAAGTATATTTAAAAATGATAAGCTCCCGTTTTGCAAAAATTTGCTCATTATTTAATAGTTGTATGATTAAGCTAAATATTCTTATTTCCTTGTCATTGTAAAAGATATTACTTAGTTTATGAAGTTCAATATTCGGAAAATATATATTCAATTGAGAATAGTAATATTCTATTTGTAAATCATTTTCATTTTCAAATAAGCATACTAAATTGATATATTCAAGAATATCTGCTTTGAATTGATTTAATTCTTGGACAGATTTTCCTCCAATGTTGCGTATTCTTTCAAACTTAAAGTTTTTAATCGCAATAATGTAGTGATATACATTATTAACTGTAAATGTTTGATTTAATAACTTTTCCAAGACATTGTATGAGCTAACTGATAAATTGTTTACACATGATTTAACAAATGAATTAATTATTGTTCTTTGACGTAAATTTAAGTTGTCTATGATTTCTTTTAACTCGTTCTTTGTTTCTTCTTGTTTATCAATTATTAAGTGATTTTTGTATTTCAAACAAATGTCTAATAATTCATTATTTGTTTTATTCCCACAATTTCTAAGTTTTTTAAAATCACCATTTTCTTTGTAATGAAGAAGAATTTTTTTCAATGTTTTTAGTCCATTATATTTTAAAGTATTTAAAGCTCTTACAGTTGTTCCTTCAATATCTGCTAATTCAATAAGACTAATATTTTTTATTACTTCGTTCATTTACCCTTAAATCGCATTTGTCAATTTATTTTAATCTGTACTTGATTCAAATTGAACCTAATATTGCTGTACAAAGATAATTCCTCATATATTTCATATATCTGATGTTATATTTCCAATTCGTAAAAAGTTAATAATCTTTTTGTTGTTTTTACTTGCTTCATGAGTGAATGTTTCGTCGAATTAAATTATCGTTTGATAGATTAGTGCTAATTTATTTATTAACTACGTATTTATATTTTGACAAATTTATAAAAATCATTTAGTTTTTTGGCATTCAATTTTTTTTGAACAATTTTTATCTGTTGAAAATCCACTGGCTACATCAGAATTTAATCTAAATCCCCCATTTCGAAATCGCCACCTTGCACAAAAATAAGTTTAAAATCTGGGATTTTTCCTTTTGGGTCTTTATAGGAAAGATTTCCGGTTTTTTCGTCAATTTCAAAAATGCTTCCGAATTTTTGTTTTAACTCATGCAATTGTTCGGGTTTTATCATATTTGTTTTAGTTTACAGTGTTCCGCTATCTAATATTCTGCCAAAATATTTTCATTTTTCTATTCAAACTACAATATTAATAAAAAAATTTAATCAACCGACCCTGCGGGTTTTGAAAACCCGCAGGGTCTCATTGCGATTGTTATTGGTACTTAATCTATATTTGGAATTTTCACAACAAAAACACTTGCAGATTATAGTTGAGATTACGAGAAAGAAAAATCATAAATCCCGTCATAACTGTTTTCTTCTTTTTTCAATTATCCCCGCCATAAATGACGGGGATATAGAACGTTTTTTTTGGGCTTTCCGCTACACTAAGATTTATGCTAAACTCTAAAAAATCACTCTTCAAAATCAACAGTAATTGAACCCTGATTGCTCATTTTAATTTGGTAGCCTTCGCCGGGTTTCATCAAACCAATATAATTTAGTGAAAACTGTGGCCAATAGACCATACCTAATTCATTTTTCACTAGAATAATATTAGAAACAACAGGATTGAGTATTAATTCCATTTCTTTGTCTTCTTTCGCAGGAAAACCAATAAAGCTCCACCCTGCATCCAAATCTATAATGGTTTGTAGGTGTGGAAAGCTTTGTACCGATAATGTTTTCTGAGATGTAAGTTTTATTTGATAACCTTCTGCTAAGGATACATTTCCTATGTTATTAATATTATATAAAGGCCAGCAAATTTCGCCATCAGAGTCTTTTACAATTGTTACCCAGTTTTGTATTTCGTTGACAAGCTCTAAAATATTTGAATTTTCAGGCATAATATTTATTGAGAAGATATTCCATCCTTGTTTTAAAACAATTTCTTGCGCGAGGTGCACACCACAGATAAGATTAATTGTTTCTCCAGTGCTATAGCTTATTGGATTTGTTTCAGGAATAAGTTCTCCTAAACTGTCTTCTGATAATAAATATGACTGCTGCCAACTGAGCAAACTCCCCTCACCCTGACTGTAGTTTATTGAAGCAACACTATCCGGCATATTTAAATGAATAGAAACATCTCCGGATTGCATATAAGGAAGGTCGATAAAAGAAATTCCATCATGAATGGTCTGGGCAAAACCAATACTTGAAATTACAGCAAAAGAGCTGTCCGTAAATAAAGTTTCTAATGTGTCAATCATGCCGTTAGCATTGTTATCTCCCATAATACTAACATAAATTCCCGGCATTTCTATTCCTTCAAAATTTTGTATAATATCGCTATTTACATAATTATGAACAGAATATTCAGGATTGAAATAATATGCTACTGCCTGAGGTATTAATGTAATTGTATCTGCAAAATCAACACTTATTGTATAATATCCGTTCGAATCAACAGACTGACCATTAATGGATGCATTTGGTACAGGGTCTCCTGCCAAATCCAAAACTGAACCGGATATTACGCATGACGCTTGCGATGTACCTAAAAATGTAATTGTCTGATTGCTTGTAACATTTATTAAAGAACTTACCGGTGGCACAAAGGAAAATCCAATTGCAAGTGGTGTCAATGTAATGTTATCTCCGTATTCTACTGAAACTGAATAATTTCCATTTATGTCAACAAACTGACCATTTACCGATGAATTTGGAATAGGATTGCCACTGGTGTCTAAAACTGCGGCAGTTACTATATTTGATAGTTGTGGAGTTCCAACAAAAAATTGATCATGATTACTTGTTACATTCAAAAATGTTACAGAATCAGGATAAAAACTATAACCAATACAATGAGGAATTACAGTAATATTGTTTCCAACAAAAACACTTATTGAAAAATTACCGGTGTTTGTAACTGTTTGTCCGTTTACAGTTGCATTAGTAATAAGATTTCCGTAGTCATCAATTAGAGTTCCTGTAATTAAATAAGTCTGAACAATGCCAACAAAATCCTGTACCTGATTGCTTGTTAAATTTGTATAGGAAGCCGAAGCCGGTGTGAAATAATATCCCGACAAAAATGGGATTACATCTAAATTATTTCCATAATTGACTTGTATTAAATAATTTCCGTTCGAATCAACAGTTTGTCCATTTATCTCAACATTTGTTAAGGGTAATCCTGAAATATCAGTAACAGAGCCTGAAACTTCTATGATAGGAATTGGAGCACCTATGAAGTTTTGAATCTGGTTATTTATTATATTAGTTAAAGTTACAAATGAAGGTGTAAACTCGTAACCAAGCATAAATGGATCAAAGGTTGCAGTACTCCCATAATTTACCTGTATAAGATAATTTCCATTTGAATCCACAGGGTTTCCGCTTACCATAGCATTGGCGAGAGGATTTCCAATTGTATCAATAACTTCACCTGAAATGTCCATTATAGGTACAGGATTTCCTGTAAAGTCTTGTGTGATTGAACTTGTAACATTAGTGAAAGTAACGAAAGGCGGAGAAAAACTAAATCCCAGAGCGTAAGGTAACAAAATAATATTATCACCAAAATTGACAAATTCTGAATAGCCACCGGCAGTATCTACTGGTTGATTGTTAATAACAGCATTTGTAATTGGAACATTGTTAGAGTCTTTTGCAGTACCTTGCACTAAAATGGGAAATTGAGCAAGAGCTGTAAAGGATTGTGTTTGATTGCTGGTTACATTATTAAAAACTGCAGCAGATGGAACAAATGCATATCCAATAGCCTGAGGTAAAATAATTATATTATCGCCATAACCAACTGTTATCAAATAATTTCCGTTTGCAAATACTGAGTTACTATATGCAATACCATTGACTGAATAATTGACTATTGCATTTGGTATAGGAAATCCGTTATTATCCATAACTATTCCTGAAATTGAATAAGACTGAATTGTGCCTGTAAAATCATATGTCTGATTACTTGTTACATTAGTTAATATCATTGCAAAGGGATTGAAAATGTATCCTACAGCTTGTGGAACTATGTTCAAATTGTCTCCATAAATGCAAGATATTGAGTAATTCCCATTTGTATCGAGAGTTTGCCCAAGTAATGATGCATTTGGAATGGGATTTCCAAAATTGTCTAATACAGTCCCTGAAATAATTACATCCGGCATTGGTAGTCCGATAAAATCCTGAGTTTGATTGCTTAGAATAAGACTGAAAGCTATAGTATCAGGTGAGAATGTGTAGCCAATAGCTTGAGGGGAAATACTGATGTTGCTGCCACATGCGACACTTATTGAGTAATATCCGTTATTATCAACAAAAAATCCATTAACAGTTGCGTTGGTTATTGGGATTCCATTCGTATCTAAAACAGTTCCTGTAATGTTACAAGATCCTGTATAAGCAATAAAGTCCTGATTAGATATGTTTCCCGACAAGGGTGTTGTAATGCTGATAGGACCATCAAAAGTATAGTTTTGCCCGCTTGTTTGATAAGAGGCACTTAATGTTCCTGTCCAACCACTCGGAATTGCTATGTAATAAGTTCCATCAGCATAAGTTGTAGCAGTATTATATCCACTTGCAGTGATAGACACACCTCCTAATCCAGCTCCAGTAGAGCTTCCAATTGTAACAATTCCTGTAATTAAAAATAATGAAGCGCTTGGTGTATGGATTGCCAGATAATCCTGATTTATTTTGTTTTCGTCTAAATTACTGTATATCCTTTGATTTGGAATAAAGAGGTAGTCTTGTTTGAAGGGCTCAATTATTCCGCTCCAGCCTTTCATCTTATCAAATTCGTAATAACCTAAGGAATCGGTCATTGCAAGAGTTAGACTATCATGCATTATTTCAACATCGATAACACCAACATCCTGGCTATTAGCAACATATCCGCTGATTCTAAAACTTGAATACGGAACTTTATTATTTAAGCTATGAACATTAGTTGATGGTAAAGGATATATTTGAATATTACATGCAGAGCCAAAACTATTCGGACTGCTTATTTCAATTAAATTATCAGCTTTGTCAACTGTATATATTTTTTCGTTTGGTCCCATTTCTAAAGGAGTGTCCATTATAAAAGTCGAAACATAAACATTTGCTATTGACATACTTAAAGAATTCATAAGGTCTATTTGCTTAATAAAACCATTGTAACAATAATATAGGAATTCCCCATTTGGAGAAAACTCAAGGCCTCTTTTAGTTTTAACAAATATTGTATTGGGAACTAAGGTATAGTTTGTTATTGAACCACTGGTGTCGTCAAAATCAAATAACTCAACTCCTGCTTCATAAACTGTTTGTGCCAGCTTACTTCCATCAGGGGAAATTGCCAGAGCACCCAATGAAAATAGTCCAAAATTATTACTCTGATATCCTCCTATGTTTATTGCTTGCGAATTTGTATCTACGCCATTTTCATCAAGTAAATAAACTAAAAATGTATTCCCTATCATAGAGTGAGATATTATCCAAAAGTCCTTACCATTTCCATGCAATACTGCTATCATTTTTTCTGCAGCAATACTGTTTAATTCAATATTTTCAAAATTCGGATCAACAGCACCCAGACCACCATTTAGATTCATGTCAATAATAGTGTAACTTGTTCCCAAACCATTGTTTGCATAACAATCATCAACATTGAAAACAAAATATTTTCCATGATTTTGATTATAACCATTTACAAATTTAGAAGGTTGTGGCAACATCAGACTTCCTTGAGCCGCACTTTCACCTCCCATAAAAAAGAGCGAAGGATTTATAGTATGATGTCGGTTCCAGACTTTACTTCCATTAGTGTATAAAAGTAAATTACCATCAAAATTTGAAATTGATGAAGTACCTTCGCCATAATATCCATTGTGTAGATCTACAGAACCTTGTGTAGTAGTAAACGTTCCACTATTATTGTCAAATGATAAAACTCCATCTTTTTTGAAATACCAATGATTATTTTCTTTTCCGGAAAGATTTTGATATTCGGCTTCAGTTATAACATGAATATATGAAGATTTCGAAACTGTTGCTGAATTTGTTTGTGTTTGTGTTTGATTTGTAACAGTCAGTGAAACATCATAATAACCTGTTTGAAGGTAAATTACTGCAGGATTTGAAAAAGTTGATGTACTGCTTAATGAATTCGGAAAGCTCCATTGATAATCGGATAAAGTTCCGCTTTCCGCTTTGGCTGCAAAGGTAGCAGGATGACCAATAACTATGGTTTGAAAATTTGATGAAAAATCAACATTTGAAGTTATAGCATTGCTTTGCAGCATTAAAAATATCTGTAACAAATCTATTCTGCCACTGCCCAGATTTCCAGCATAGGACAAACTGTTTAATGGATAGATATCAAAACTGTTGTTTTCTAATAGTAGTTCAATTTGATAAGGTTGAAGTTCAGGTGCATAAGAAGAAATTAATGCAACAGCACTGGCTACGAGAGGAGATGCCATAGAAGTTCCGTTTAGAATTGCATATGAATTATTGTTGACAGGTACAGTACTTAAAATTAAAACACCAGGAGCCATGATATCTATAGTAGGTCCATAATTCGAAAAAGTTGCTTTAATATCGGAAGAATTAGTTGCTCCAACACTTATAACATAATTATAACTTGCAGGATACGCAGGAGTTGTTAGTCCATCATTTCCGGCTGCTGCTATAAGTTTTATTCCTAAATAATGCGCTACAGTCATTAGACTTTGATTAGTTTGCGAATAACCATATCCACCCCATGACATATTTATGACATCTGCACCAGCAGCAATTGCATAAGCAACACCTTCATAAGCTGCCTGTAGGCTTGAACCTGTGCTTTGGTCAGTTTTAGTTTTAACAGCCATAATCTTCACATTATTTTGCCCAGCTCCTGCAATGGAGGCTATTCCTGTATTATTGTTTGATGTAGCACCGGCAATTCCGGCTACATGTGTTCCGTGCATGAAAAAGCTATTTGTAGCATTTATTGGAGGATTTGGATTGTTATCGAAATTGGCAAGGTCATAACCATTAATATCGTCTATAAATCCATTAGAATCGTCATCTATATTATTGTTTGGAATTTCGCCCGGGTTTGTCCAGATATTCTCTGTCAGGTCCTGATGGTCAATTTTTACAGCATCATCTACAATTGCAATTACGACTTCAGCATTGTTAGAATTTGCATTGTAAATGTTCCATGCAAAGGATGAGTTGACTTGATTTAAATGCCATTGTTGAATATACTGAGGATCATTTGGAGTATAAAAAGACTCGACTTCTGGAACTCTTTCTGCATAAACTACATAAGGCAAAGCACTCAAGTCTTTTATTATTTCTTCCGGGCTACTATTGCTATTACACTGAATGGTAAATATATTTTTCAACTTATTAGAATGCCCATTTATTTTTGGATTATTCAATTCTGTTAATGCTTTAAACATTCTTTTTACATTTGCATTATTAACTTTATGTCTATCCGCAAATGTTCTAAGCTCAGGGTTGACTGAAAACAAATCTGAGTTTTCTACAAAGTTAAAAAGCGAGATTTGCTTGAACTTTACATAGAATTTCCCTTTAATATAATCTTCTTCATTGATATTTAGATAGTTTTCAAAACCTTGAAAATTAGATTCATAAGCTTCCCGAATTTTCACTTTTGCCGAAGTATCTTTTTGGCTTAAAAAAGTTTCCTGTTCAAATTTAGCAGTTTTTTCATGAAAAGATGTCCCAAAAACATAGTTTGAGAAATGAAAAACAGTTAAGATAATCGAACCTATTACAATTTTGGATAGTCTATTTCTCATATTATCATATATTTTACAATTAATAATATTGAATAAGTTTAGTTCAGAATTTGAAAAATTTAGTTCAAATTTATATAAACCCAAACTTTGTAATTCATTCTCATTTTCTGAAACAAAAAAATCAAATATAAACATTTCTTGACATATGACAAAATAATATTGCGATTAGTCTAATCAAATTCAAAATATTTATGAAATAATTATCTCAAGGCTTAAGACAACGAAATCATCATAGCATTTGTCAGATGTTTAAAGTACTTTTTGAAAGAAAATAAACTTAAAGTTTAATGTTTTGAATAAATATGAACTAAATTATCAAATTATGGAAAAGAAATCTTATAAAAAAACAGTCAAAATAGCAATATGCCTAATTATTGTATTGATTTTAATAAATATTCAGGGCTTTTCGCAAAATCCTGTGATTTGGGCACCTTCTGGCACCGAACAAATTGCTACAACATATAGTAATCAAAATATTGATCCTGATCCAATATTCATTTTTTGTGCAGAAGCCAGTGAAGACTCAATTGGCGAACTTTATGTTACAGGTGGTTATTATAATTGTACTTACACATGGGGATGTTATGATATAGACCCAACATCACCAACTTATAACCAATTTGTTACAATTCAGGATTGGGCGAGTGGATTTACTGACAATATAAGCAATTTGCCCAGTGGTCTATATCAGGTTATTGTGAATTGTGGAGGAAATACAACCTGCGCAAGAGCACATGTTTTTGTAAATGAATCTATAGTCGAATTTGATGCAATTGCAGCGGGTTGCGACACATTTTCTATTAATGGAGCTCATATAGATGCAGTTGATGATTTTACAATTTATGAACCACCTCCGAATCCTTTTATTGTGGATTCTCTTACAGAAATAAAAGTTTGTTTCTCTGCAAACCATACTTATGTTTCCGATTTGGGATTTTATCTCGTAGCGCCCGATGGAGTAACTACCGTTGAACTTCTTCCTTCTATTGCAGCGTGGAACAACAGTACAACTCTTGATGCTTCACAAGTTCTTTTGTGCAACTCAAACGAAGTAAATACTAACTGCAATAGTGGAAACAATGTTGACGAATTTTGTTTTTCTACAGGACCAATCAATAATGGTTTACCAACATTAATTGCTGGCAATCCCAATCAAACAGCCTGCATTTGTAATATGTCAACACCACTTAGCGGAACATTTGCATCTGCCGGACCATGGTCGCCACTTTGGTTAGATGGTTCGTTCAATGCAGCTGACGATAGTTGGGCAGTACAAATTTATGACTGTATTGGTGCTGATGTTGGATTTTTTAGCGAAGTTTCAATTACTTTCAAAGGTCAATCGGATTGTGGACTAACAACAATCGACTACGATTCAGGGCCAATAAATTCTACGATTAACGATAATTCTTGCGATCCGGCAACAGCTTCGATTTATGTTGTTCCCTTAAAATCAACAAGTAGTTACGCACTTCACGATTCTGTTACTGCAACATGGTCGTGTTCGCCGGTCAATTGGGACCCTGCATGGGGAAGTCAGGATTTTAATACAAATCCATCGCCACACATAAATCCAGAACCATCAGTATCAACAACTTTTAGTTTGACAATTGCAGATCATCTTTACGATACTCTTGGGAATGAAATTACAGCTTACACTCCTTGTAATCCTTCAGTAACAAACACATACATTACACTGCCTACAGATGCAAGCATCTTATCATTCCCATCTGAAGTTTGCAAAACTGATCCTCCTGTTCTGTTAATTCCTGCATATTATGGTGGAGTATGGGAGGTAATTGGTTCAAATGCCTGCAATTCTTGTCTTGCTGGTGGCGGATATTTTTTTCCTTCGCAAGCCAATATAGGAACTAACGAAATTTGCTATTCGTTCGGAGGCATTTGTCCAAGCGAATCATGCATAATAATAGATGTATTAGATACTCCAACAGCAAATGCAGGACTCGACCAACAAATATGTGGCGAAACTGTTCAACTAATGGCAGACACAATGCAAAATTATTTTGGAGTAGGTGCATGGAATGCATCTGTTGCAGTAAATTGGGCAGCAAGCAATAATATTCCGAACCCAACTGTAAGCATTTCTGATTTCTTAACAAATGCAAATAATAATCCAATAAATACTTATGTTGTTTTCACTTGGACAATAACAAATGGACCTTGTAGCCATTCCGATGATGTAAGTGTTACTTTCAAACCAATTCCGACAGCTTTCGCCGGAAATGATACTTCAGTTTGTGGTTTAACAGTCGATTTAAATGCTATTTATAGTCTTGGAGGTCCCCCAGCAAGCTATGGAAATTGGACGAGTTTAGGATATTTTGGAGGAAGTTCTAATAATGATCCTAATGCTTCATTAACTGTTTATAATTATGGTCAATATACTTTTATTTGGAGAGAGAACAATGAAGAATGTTTCGATCAGGATTATGTAACTATTGAATTCCTTCAAAATCCACCAATTCCTACAATAACTCATAGTGGAGATTCCTTGATAACTTTGGAAGGATATATCTGCAATTGGTATTTAAATGGAAACTTATTGCCTGAGATCGGACATAAAATCTTAGCTCTTGCTTCAGGCGAATATTTTGTTGAAATAATAAATGAGAATGGATGCTCATCCGTTTCAAATCTATATGAAATCATAGTAGTTGGAATTGAAAATGAAAATTTCTCCAAACATTTCAAAATTTATCCAAATCCAAATAATGGTAATTTTTTTGTTGAAATCAAAAATACCAATTCTTCAAACATAGACGTCAAAATTCATAATGTACTTGGCGAAATTGTTTATTTTGAACAAGTTTCTTCATTAGTCAATAATTATAAAAACAGTATTAATTTATGCGAAAATCTAAAAGGTGTATATTTTGTTACAGTAAAAACAGAAGAGAATGTTTTTGTTAGGCGGTTGGTTTTGCAATAGATATTAAAGTAATACATTTGTTTGCAGTTATACGAAGAGGTATTTCTCAACAAAAGTCTAATTGAAACTTATTTGCTCACTTAGAAATACTTATATCATCTATAAGAATTCCTTCACTATTATTGCCTGAAGAATATTGATTATAAGTCCATTTTAGTTCATGTGTTCCAATTGGCAATGAGATAATAAATTCCTGCCAATCGTATTCATCTGATTGAGAAAAAATTTTAGTATCATCAATATAAAACTCAATAAACTGACCCCAGTTTGGAATATTGAGCTTATACCAAAATTTTAAATTCATACCATTTTCAAATACTTCTACTGTTGTTGATATAGAGCATTGCTGGCTATTCCCAGTTATACCTGATTTAGCAGAATAAAATCCCGAATGTGATTCAGTGTTTGTAATGAACCAATTTGCATTACCGGATAATGTCCACACATCAGTAAATTCTCCACTTTCAAAATCCTCAATAAAATGTTCGAATGGTTCAATAGATAATATTTTTGTATTGTTTCCTTCATATAGAATGAAAGAATCATATAAAGGTCTAAATTTTTCTTTTTTTACACTGACAATAGTATTCACTGTTACCAAATTAGAAAATGAACACTTTCCGCTATCATCAGTTGTACTAACATATTCCTTATCATTAAAAACCTTTACTTCTGCATCAGAAACAGGATTTGAAGATATATCATTAACTATTACTGTTATATTTGCAGCTGATATTTCAGATGTTTCATCATTTTCACAAGAAATAATTATCATTAGAAATACTAAAAATCCAATAGCTGAAAAATCTTTAATTGTTCTCATTTATTTTCCTCCAATAATTTAAGAATAACAAGATCTCTCCGCTGAGAACCATAGTTTCCATAATCCCCAACTATTACAAAAAGCCATACACCATTTACACTTAATTTAATCGACTGAATATCAATGTCATTGGAGAAATAGAAACGGCTAATCTCTTGATATGTATCTATATCAAATACATAAACCCATTTCGAACTATTTGCTACAAAAGCAGTTGAACCATCCGGACTTATTGCTATTGCCGTAGGATAAGCTGTATATAACGTACCAACTGAATTAAAATCATTGGTATTTAATACTTGTACGTAATATGGATCTTCACAAGCAATAAATATTGAACTAGCATCAAAAGATAATTTCATATCTAAAATATAAGAACCGATTGAGCCATAATCATTTTCAACAGCCAGTACAGGAGAATCTGTTGAAATATTAAACTTATATAAACTTGCAGGTGTTGAACCAACTTCTCCAATATATAGAAAAGAATCTGTTTTTGATGCTTCACACAAAGAATAAGCCATAATGCCGCTGGCAGCTGTGATTAATCCAATTTCCTCATAATTTTCCACATCTATAATTCGTGGATAATGACTACTTTTTGTAGTTGCATAGAGTTTATTTGTAATATTACTGTATGATAAATTATATGGATATGTTGTTGTATTTATTTCTCTGACCATGGTCATTGTTAAAATATCAATTACTGATATATTATACTCATAAGAGTTTGCTACATACAATTCGTTTTTATTACTATTTATTGCTATGCCATGCGGTTCGTTCCCAACTGAAATATTATTTTCAACGATTCCAGATTCAATATTGATAACGACAATTTCGTCATTTTCTTTGTCTGATACAAAAAGATATTTATTGTTATCGTCTGAAAGAAAAGTTCCAATTTGTATGTTTAAATCAAGATTTGTAACAAATCCGCTTACATTATCCAATTCATTACTACTATTTGATTGACCGGAATTATTAAATACGAAAACTTGATAGTAATTTGTGTAACCAAAAAGATT
The DNA here is from genome assembly GCA_018692315.1 of Bacteroidota bacterium. Taxonomy (NCBI): domain Bacteria; kingdom Pseudomonadati; phylum Bacteroidota; species Bacteroidota bacterium. The sequence continues at coordinate 14,353 of JABHKC010000186.1, forward strand.
TTCAATGTCTTGATAAGTTGTATCGTCAATCGCTTCAATTGTTGCAATCAGGTCTCCGTCCGTTCCCATACCACTATATAAAGAACGATATAATTTGTATGATGTAAAATCTGAGGCTGTACTTTTTGACCAACTTAGGTTAAATGAATTATAATCTCTTCCAATATCATAAAGTGTAATTGACTGAGGCTTATTGTAATAAATAATTATAGAGTCTTTCGTAATATTTCCATTTGAATTAGTTATAATCAAAGATATTATATGCTCATTTTGAGACAGTTGATTGGTCTCGAATGAAAGCATTCCTGAATAAGCTGCTTGAGCAGAGTCTATCACACCATCCTTATCGCTATGCCATTGAACATTTAAATAGTCATTTCTATCAATAATATCTAAAATTTTTCCAGAAAACTTAATCGTATCTCCATATGCAAAATCAGAACCTGTTTTAGGAGATGTAATTTGAATGATTGGATTAAACTGTATATCTTCAACAGAAGTTGGATTTAATGGTTCTTCACTACAACTTGATATTAAGATAAATATGGAAAATAAACCAAATAAAAAAAAATTGTTTGTTTTCATCTGATTTCCTCCTAATTAAATGTGTAAATGAAAGATAGAAATAGATTGCTAATATCAGTAAGATTTGTAATTCCGGTAATGTCAATATTTATATTATCTGTCATTTTGTATCCAATACCATATGAATAATGTGTTGTATTGTAAATACCGAAAGTAGTTGAACTAACATCCGAATCCTGTGAATACGAATTAGACTCTTCATAACCTAAATATGATTTTGTTTTTTTTATGGATGAAAAATTTGTATTCACACCTAATCTAAAAGCATATTTTTCTTTTAATAAATATTCAAAACCTATTGGTAGAGCAATTCTGTTGTAATAAACAAAATCTTCATCATTTTGAGATATTCCACTATAATAGTCTGTTAAATCATAAATTGTTTCACTAAAATTATAATACCATTTTAGTCCAAAACCTATTAATAAATTCGATTGAGGATTAACAACCCCTCCGATACCTAAAAGACTACTAAAAGAATTTCTTTTTTGTGATCCTGATATTTTTATGTCTGAGCTATTACTAAATGAACTACTATATACAAAAGCAGTCATAGTTTCATTTGTTTTTGTTTGACTTCGATAATCGTCCTTTACTAATAACTGATAATGTAGTTTCCCAATAACTTTAATCTGAACCTTTTCATTTATTTGTTTCGAATATTTTCCATCAAATCTGAAACCCATTCCTAAATTGTCTCCCAGAAAAGTTTCCAAACTTTGATAGTTATACAGATTGTAGTTCTCAATATTCCAGCCTGTTTCAAAACTTTGATAATCATTATCAGGATCAAAATCTATTTGTTTTTCTTTTCGTGATTCCGAATTATCATCAGTTATTGAAAAAGATAAACTTCCAACAATATCAAGATTTGACTTTTCATTTATTTTTTTCGATATTCCATATGTTATAAAATGCTGTGTAATTTGATTATTATATTCACAAATTTCTTGTTGAGTAGCAAATACAGACTCCATTGGCGAATTTAAACCAACTTCCATAAGATTATATGAATGATATGCGTTCTGTAGGTTATCTATTGGACTATTGGAAGTAGAACGAACAAGACGGTAGCTAAAACCAAAATTCTGTTTTCCGAATATCAGCAATAGATCAATACCGAAATCATCAGATAAATAATTTGTTCCATGCTTTTCTTCTGATACTCTCCAATCGTCATATAATGTTTCGCTATTGTTGTTATAATCAGTTATCCATGTACCTTCGTCATTGTTAACAGTATTTTGCCACGAAAAACTATAATTATCTGAAAAATCTGTACTCATTTGATAACCTTTGGAATACCAGCTTTTGTTTTTCCAATAATCACCAATAATTCCAATATTCCAATTCGAAAGCTGATAAAAACCACCAAAAAGATATGAACCACTGTAATTTTGATACAAATTTTCTCCATAATTCAAAAATTGATGAGAATTTCCGGATTGATTACTCAAATTTGTTAATAACCAATTTGAACCTAAAGTTGTAATTGATGCAGGATTATGAAGAATATCTGTGTATTCATCATCTACAATCCATTTTAGTTCTATACCAATACTTTTCATTCTAAATGAAGTACTATCGAAAGCATTAACGGTTATTGAAAAAATTAATGCCAATAAAATAAGAATAAATAATACTATTTGTTTTTTCATCTTTCAGTTCTCCTATTTATTTTTACAATCCTTTTAACTTTATAAATATTCTTTTACAAACATAAATCTGTTCATTTAGTCGCAATTTTTCATTTTTAAATGATTCTAAAAAATTATAAATTTAATACCTATTTCAGATTCAACTCCCTTAGTAATATAATTTGCACCGCTATAATTTGGTCTATATGCAGAAAATATGTAGTTTATACTATACTCAGCAATAAATCTTTCATTAAGAATAAATGCTAATCCCCCACCAGCTTCATAATACAGTATTGTAAATTTATATTCTTCATCCGAATTAATTTTGTCAATCATTCCGCCCGGACCTACAGAAATATTCAAAAAGGGGCGAAAATAATTTTCAGTAAAATACAAACGAAAAACAGGACAAATCTTATATGCAAATTCACTAAATTTATCTCCATTTTCAACACGGTCGGAATAGTAAGAAAATGGGGCTTTTAGTCCGACATAAATATATTTTCTGGCAAAAATACCCCCTTCGAATGTAAAATTTAACTGCGTATTCTCAATATTGTCATCAACAAATTCTCTCCATTCAGAATTTGTTAAACTAAATGACAAATTAGTGCTAGTCCCAAGAATGAATTTATCTGTGAAGTCTTGCCCTGAAGCTTTTAATGCTAAAATAGAAATAGTAATTATTAAAAATAGACCTCCATTTTTCATGTCAATAGATTTCAAATATCAATAAATAAATGGCAAATTAACTATAAATGATTCTTTGTGCAAATTTATCATCATTAAGTTTTCACCATGTTCCGTACCTTTTAAATCAATGGCACAAATATAGAAATTATCTCATAGAACTTTACAGAATAAATGAAGTACAAAGCGAAAAATAAGACAAATCACAAATTCTCCCTTAGGATCGCTTTATTAATATCTTTAATCAGCCTCGGTCCTTCATAAATGAAACCTGTATAAATTTGTACTAATGAGGCTCCTGCCTGCAACTTTTCAATTGCATCAGCTGCACTCATAATTCCACCGACGCCAATAATCGGGATAGTTTTATTCGATTTTTTGTGAATATATTTTATCACTTCAGTTGCCCGATTTTTCAAAACCTTACCACTTATTCCTCCATTTCCAAAACTTTCTACATAAGCTGTATCGTATGATAATCCTTCGCGAGAAATTGTTGTATTTGTAGCCACAAGCCCATGAATTTTGGTTTCTGCAACTATTTCAATAATATCATCGAGCTGAGAATTTGATAAATCCGGAGCAATTTTTAGCAAAACTGGTTTTGGCTTTTTATGCTCATTGTTCAATTCTACCAGTCTGTTCAGAATCTTTTTTAGAGGTTCCTTTTCCTGAAGTTCGCGCAAACCCGGCGTGTTTGGAGAACTAACATTTATTACAAAATAATCGACGTATGGAAACAATTCACTGAAACATATTTCATAATCATGTATTGCTTTTTCGTTGGGTGTTATTTTATTTTTCCCAATGTTTCCTCCGATAATGATTTTCCCTTTGGTTTTTTTTAGATTTTTTATTGCATTTTCTACACCTTTATTATTAAAACCCATCCTGTTTAGCAAGGCATTATCGGTTTTTAGTCTGAATAGTCGGGGTTTTGGATTTCCCGGTTGAGCTTTTGGCGTTAGTGTCCCAATTTCTACAAAACCAAAACCAAGCTTAGCAAACATTTCGAAAGCTTCTGCTTCCTTATCAAGTCCTGCTGCCAATCCAACGGGATTTGGAAAATCTATCCCGAAAATATTTCTCTGTAGTTTTGAATTTTTCTCTACAAAAATTGATTTTGTAAGAAAAGGAAGGCAAGGAATCTTAGCTCCAATTTTCAAAATAAGGAAAACGAAATGATGTATTGTTTCGGGCTGAAAAAGAAACAATATTGGTCGGATTATACTTTTATACATTTTTTATTATTAGAGGGAACTTCTAAAAATGCAAATTTCTTCGTTGTTTCAAAATGTTAAAATCCTCATTTACAATGGTAAACTGCGGTATTAAAATTTCTTACGCCTTGAAATTTGCTATTTTTAGAAGTCCCCTAGAGTTATTCTTATCTAATTTCCAATTTTAATTTAACTACAAAAGAATCCCCGAACAATGCCGGGGATTTTTATATAATAAATAATTTTTCAATTCTCAATTTTTAATCCCGATAGTTATCTGGATCAATTATCAAGGTGTTTTGCCAAAAATTTCTCCATTGCTTCGTAAAATTCGAACTTATTTTCTTCATTTCTAAAACCATGGCCTTCGTTATCTTTAACTAAATATTCTACTTCTACACCTCGTTTTTGCATAGCTTCAACAATTTGGTCAGACTCGTTAATATTTACACGCGGATCGTTTGCACCTTGAGCAATGAACAAAGGAGCAACAATCTTATCGACATGAAAAACAGGCGATGTAGCTCTAAGTGCAATACTGTCTTCTTCAAGATCGCCAACCATTTCGTACATCATTTCAAGGTACGGTTTCCAATATGGCGGAATGCTTTTCATGAAGGTAAATAAGTTTGAAACTCCAACATAATCAACTCCTGCTGCATAAAGTTCAGGTGTGAATGCCAAACCTGCAAGTGTGGCATAGCCTCCGTAGCTTCCTCCGTAAATTGCAACTTTTTCTTTGTCGGCATATCCTTTTTCTATTAACCAATGAACGCCATCAGTTATATCGTCTTGCATGGTTTTTCCCCACTGCTTAAATGAGCATGTCCAAAATTCTTTACCATAACCGGTTGAACCTCTAAAGTTCATCTGTAACACTGCATATCCCCTATTTGCAAGAAACTGAGTTTCAGGATTAAAACCCCAACCATCTCTTGCCCAAGGTCCTCCATGAGGATTAATTACTACCGGCAAATTTTTGTGTTCTACACCTTTTGGGAGTGTTAAATATCCATGAATTGTAAGACCGTCTCTCGATTTATATTTAATTGGCTTGACTGTAGCCATTTCGCTTTCGTCTATCCACGGACTCACGTCTGCAATTTTGTTTAATTTATCAGTCTCTTTATCATAAATATAATATGCACCCAAAGAACGATCGCTATAGGTTCTAACTATAAGTTTATTTTCATCTTTGGTTATTCCTGTAATTCCGATTTCGTAGTCGCCCAAATCTCTATTTAACCTATCAGTAATATTTTTTGTTTCCTTATCGAAAAAATGGCGTTCTCTTTTCCAGGACGTGAATGAGGCTGAAGTCAGAACTTTTCTTTTCTTAGAATAATATACCGAACTTACATCAAAATCTTTGTTTTCGTATAATACTTCAATTTCTTTCCCATTCTCGATATCGAATTTTACAACAGCCAGTTTATCTCTTCCAAGATTCGAAATTGCATAAACATCTTTATTGTCGAAAGTAAAAAATGCTACACTTACAGACTCTTTAAAATCAGTTGTTAGTACAGTTTTAAATTCATCTTTTTCTGTTATTCTATACAAAAGGCTTGTCTGTATTCCATCGGTTACAGTTGCTATTCTCAATCTGCCTTCGTGGTCGGTTTGCCATCCTGTAATATTTCCCGGATTCTCGTACAACATTGTTAATTCTCCGGTTTCAATATTCAAGCGATATGGGTCAAATATTTGCTTGTCTCTTTTGTTAAGCCCTACAATTACTTCGTTTGGAATATCTTCCAAATCGTCAATTATTTGTGTATTTACTTTTTCAAAATCTGTAAGTGCTTTTGGATTGGTTCCATCAATATTCACACCAAGTAATTTGTAATTTTCATCACCGCCTATATCTTTTAGATACAAAATTCGGTTGTTGTTCGCCCAGAAATATCCTGCAATATCTCTTTCTGTGTCTTTCGTAAGTTGAATTACTTCTTCTTTTCCAATTTCCTGAATAAAAATATTCATTCGCTGCTCATAAGGAGCCATATATGAATAATATAATCCATTCGGCGAAATTTGATAAGAAGTTTTGTCGGGATTCTTAAAAAAATCCTTCAGAGGGATTGTTTGTGCCTTCATACTTTTTTCTTTGTTTTTTTTAGGCTGTTCACCGCAGCCAGTCAGCATCAGGGAAGCCCCGAGAATGCTAAACATCAATAAATAAACTCTAATTTTCATGATTAAATAATTAATGGTTAATAAATGCAAAAATATATAAAAATACATATTGTATGCAAATTATTTTTATTAAAATATTTTGGTCTATTTTTTTCAATTCCAAAATAGTTATTAATCATATTAGAAAGATAATTTTAGTTTTATTAAAAAAGTAAATATCTCTGTAAATTTTTTGATTTGTTTATTTAGAATTTCGTATTTGATACCATTTTTGGGAACTAATTAGTGTCAAAAACATGCAACTAACAATAACCTTTCTCCATGAAACCCAATAGCTATCGGCAAGCTAATACTCAATAGGGATTATGTAACGCAAAGATTAAACAAGAATTTTAGGAAACCAATTAAGTTCAGTTTCATCATTCATATTAGTTGTCATATTTCAAATGACAATTCCTAATTGACTTTCATTTCAGATTGCTTCTTCAAGCCACTCCAATTGTTGCTTTATATAGTAATCTCTTCCTCTAAAAAACAAAAAACTTCTTAAAATTACTTCGTCTATTTCAATTTGTTCCTGAATTACGAGTTTGCAACCGGTATATATAGGTACGAGAATATAGGTTCTATAACCACTAATTCCATAAATTTTGCTTTTTATTCTTATTGTAATTCTCTCTTTTGGAATAAGTTCGATAATTTCGTTTGCATAAACTCCACCGTCAGTTGTATATTCTAACCAAAATCTGATTTTGTCTCTATCACTTTCAAGTATTTCAATCCCATTTAAATCTTGTCTCCAACTGCTGGAATTATCAATATCATAGATAATATCCCACATACTTTCGACAGAGATGCTGAACTCCTTTTGCACTTCACCTTCATAGCTGGGTGATGCAATAAATCCTATGGAAATGAAAATCAAATAAAAAAAAGCGAGAATGCTGATTGCTCCAATAATAAATTTCATAATTCGCATTCAAAATATGGAAAACAATGTACCATTAGGTAGCTCTTCTAAGGCGTACACGACCTTTGTGTCTTGTACTGGAACCTGCTGATTTTGTTAAAAATCCATCAATCCATTGCTGAGTATCATCATCATATATCTCTACCTTACAACAATCAGTATGCCATTCTATTTCCATACATTCTGTAAGGTTTGATCTTGAGTTAGGAAGTGGTTGAGATACATCTTTGTGTTTGTTTTCTCCTGATTTTCCGCACATAATTTTTAATTTTAATTATTACTAATTTTTCTAAAAACTTTTATCCTAATTAAGGATAGGAATAAAACTTCCCAAATATACAGATAAAATCTAAAAAAAAACAAATTTTATCGTCCATTAAAGATTTGTTTGTAACAAGAAATAACAATTAGTCCTCATTTACCTGATGAACAACATCAATTACAGTCCCATCAACCCATTTTATTGCAGCAATAATTTTATCGTTTAATACTGGTTTGGCAGCTTTTCCACAAATTCGTTCTGCTTCTTCTTTCAATTCCTGAATGGTTTTTATTGGCAAATTGGAATTTTTCGATTTTTCAATCAAATCTTTTCTAAGCGGATTTATTGCAATTCCTCGTTCTGTTACAATAACATCAATTAATTCACCTGGCCCACATATGGTAGTTACTTCGTCCATAATAACAGGAATTCTATCTCTGAAAAGAGGAATTGGCAGAATTACTGTTTTTGAGAATAGGCAATTTTGCCATCCACCAATTCCGTGTAACATATAACCATCGGAATGAGTTACAACATTTGCATTGAAATTTACATCCACTTCTGTTGCACCGAGAACCACAACATCAACTTTCCCTGCAAAGTTTCCTTTTCCATGATAATTGTAACTGGTAAAAGGGCTTGTCCAGACATGGTTCGAGTTTTCCGCCATTGAGCGAACACCTTCTAAATCAAATGTTTGACCATCTAAAATATAATCAAGCAGTCCTTCTTCAAGCATTTTTACAAGGTATTTATTGCTACCTCCTCTGGCAAATCGCGCTTTGATATTTTTGGCAATCATAATTTCACGGAAATATTCACCCACAGCAAGAGAAGTCCCTCCTGCCCCACTCTGAAATGAGAAACCATTTTTGATTATTCCTAGCTCGTCGCAAAATTTTGCAGTCATTTCGGCAAGTAGCAATCTGTCAGGACTTTTTGTAATAACTGTTGTTCCTGAAACTATTTTTTCCGGTATTCCAACTTTATCAACTTTTACAGTATAGTCAACATAATTTCCCTGTATTTGCCATGGAATGCACGGAAATTCAACAAGATTGTCGGTAACCACAACAACTTTGTCGGCATATTGCGAATCGGCCAGAGCAAATCCAAGTAGTCCGCTTGTACTTTTTCCGTAAAGCCCATTTGCATTACCAAAATTATCGGCACTACCTGCAACAAGTACTGCAATATCAATTTTTACATCGCCGTCCTGCACAGCCTGATATCTTCCGCCATGCGAACGCAAAACTGCTGTCCCTTTCATTTTTCCCTGCGAGGCAAAACGCCCGAGAGCACCGTTCATACTGCCTTCAATTCTGTTTATTGTTCCATCTTTGAGATATTTTATTAGATCCGAATGACAAGGAAAACTTGCAGACGGAAACCATCTCAAATTTTTAATACCTAATTCGTGGGCTATATCAAATACCTGATTTGCAATAAGGTCGCCATTTCTAAAATGATGATGTGTAGAAATTGTCATTCCATCGCACAAACCAGATTTAATGAGAGCCTCTTTTAGTGTATCAACCAGTTTATTTCCATCGTTTGGGAAATTGGCGCAGGTCGAAATTTTTGGTGCATGTATTTTTGCTTCAGGAATATATTTTCCAACTCCCTGAAAAGGTACAACTTTTTCGCCATTAACTTCAGTAGGAACTAATCTGCCTACACTATTTTTAACTAAGTTCATTTTATTTAAATTTGTAAACTGTAATTTGTAAACTGTAATTATTCCTGATTCCAATTTTTAGCTATTAAACCAAGATTTATAGCAAGATTTATAGTTTTTTCGGCTCTCTTAACTACCGGTGGATCAATCATTTTTGTTCCGAGCGATACAACACCAAGTCCTTTTTTTTCGGCATCAATAAATGCAGCAACAATCCTTTTTGCTTTTACAATTTCATCGGCTTCAGGTGCAAAACTTTCGTGAATGATGGAAATCTGACGAGGGTGAATACAACCCATACCTTCGAATCCTAAAGATTTTGAAACTCTTACGTTTTCTCGAAGACCTTCCATATCGCCCACATCCGAGTAAACAGAATCAATTGCTTGAATTCCTGCAGCCTTACTCGCATTTACAATTCGGGTTCTTGCATATAAAGATTCGTCTCCTGCTTTTGTGCGTTTGGTGCCAAGGTCTGCGGTCAGGTCTTCTAAACCTATGGCTAATGCTACAATATTTTTTGAAGCAGTGGCAATTTCGAAGGCTTTTTCTACACCGAGAGCACTTTCAATAATTGGCATAAAATACACTTCTTTGTTCAGCAACTTTTCTTCGCATTTGCGCATATAGTCGGCACTTTCGCATTTTGGCACTAGAATGCAATTTACATTGTTTTTTACAATTGTATCAATTTCTGATAAACCGGCCTCACCCTGATTGATGCGTACCATACGTTCGGCACCATAGAAATTAACTTGGCGTAAAGCATTTCGTACTAAAAATCGTGCTTCGGCTTTTTTCAATGGAGCAACAGAATCTTCAAGATCAAGGATAATTCCATTTGGATTGTGAATTCCGGCATTTATCATCATGCTTGGCGAATTTCCGGGCAGATACAATCTCGAAAATCTGAATTGGTCTTTTTTCGATTTTGCTTCATTCTCAGGAATCATTTCCAAAAGGTACTCTTTCTCCGTTTCAATCAATTGTTTTACAGCCGCTTCTACTCGGGCAGCAATTACAAATGGTAAGGCACCTGTATCTTCAACAGTAAGCAAAGCATTTTCTATTTCAAAGTACTTTAGAATATCTTTACACAATTGAATTATCGAATCTCCAAAAAGAACCTTTACTTTACTTTTTAGATCGATTTTTATGCCTCCCGAATTTTTCAATTCCAGACTAACAAAACAATCCGAACGAACCTTTTCGCCTTTGTTTCCTGCACTTGCAATTCTATTCATTATATCAATATTTTCAAATAATTTAACATTTTTTCAAGCCGCAAATATAGAAATATTAAATTGAGATATTCAAGAGTATTCCTTTCAGAAATAAAAAAAACCTGACAGTTTCAATAACTATTGAACCAAAACTGTCAGGTCTGATATTCAGATGTTTAACTTTGGTAAATTTTGTGCGAAATAATTGATTATTATATTAACAAAATCTCACAATTGAAACTTGATTCTATTCTAAAATCATAATTTTAGTATCAGAAAAGTTCTCAGATTTTAATCTGTAAAAATATACTCCTGATGACAAATTTTTCTTATCAAAAACAATCGACTGATTACCGGCAGCATAGCTGTTTGCATCTACAGTTAGAATTTTTTCACCAAGGAGGTTGAATAATTCTATTTCTATAAAAGCCTCTTCGGGAATATAAAAACTTATTTCGGTAGTTTCTGAAAATGGATTAGGAGTATTCTGAAATAGTTCAAAGGTTGGAAGTTGTATAGTTGAAAGTTTTTTCACAATCGAAATTTTATTGGTTTTATAAAATTCATCACCTTCAAGCCAAGTTTCAATTTCGAGAATATCTTCTTCCATCGAATTTTGGGATTCGTTATTCCATATTCTTATGATGAATTTTTCATTTTGAATCAATCCATCAATTTCATCAGAAAGTTCATCATTTCCCCAAATAGAAATTGCAAGGTTTTCGCCGATGTAAACTCCTGCACCAACAAGTTTTCCATTTTGGCTGAAAATACCAATTTCGGAGCCTATTTCAGGCTCCTTGTCCCAAACCTGATTTGGAATCATCAAACTCATATTTGAGCCAGTGTTTTGTATGTTTTTGAAATGGTATAGTAAAGGAATTTGGATATTCGATTTAGAAAAACTTGTAGTATTTGCCGGATACGTCAAAATATTTGCATTAAACATTCTCATTTGATATCCTTGTCCGGGAAGCATATCGCCAATTTGATTTACATACCAGATAGGCCAATAAATTTGTCCGAAATTATCTTTTACCAGATCAATATCTGAAACTATCGGTTGTATCATAATTTCAATAGGTGCCGGCAATTGTCGCAAATAGGCAATCATATTCCAGCCTGCAGCAAGACTTATTGGTGTAAGCTCAGGAATAATGATTAATCCTGTAACAACCAAAGTGTCTGTATTGTTCATTTTAACCTGATAGCCTTGGCCCACAATATTGCTTCCTATTTGATTGACATTCCATGCAGGCCAGAAAATCTGACCAATATTATTTTTTACAAGTTCAACATTTACAGAAATATCAGCAAATAAACTGTCCATAGTTGCTTCAAATGGGACAATATTAGTTGAGAAAATATTCCATCCTATCGGAAGCGGAATTTCCTGACTATAACTTGCTGTAAGGCTTTCTATACCTGAAATTCCATTTGCAACAAATTCTCCCTGATTCATAAAACCTGTCATATAAGTTGCTATGGCCGGATATTCAATATTATCGGTAGCACTCCAAACTTTCCATTTAAAGGTTTCTCCAATAGTAAAACCATCTTTTATAGCTGTTTGAGTGTCATTACCCCAAGCTGTGATAGCATTATTTATTCCTTCGTAAATCTGATAACCACCACAAGCCAATTCTCCATTGTCATCGGTGTAGAAAACTCCTAGATAATCTCCCACTTGAACAGGATTTCCATTTAATGTAATATTAGCTGATGCCGGAACTAAAATTGAATGGTTGATGCCTGTGAGTATAAAATTCCAACCAGGTTCAGGAGTTGCTAATGTGTCAAAAACCTCAATAAAATTTGATTTCAGAATTGTATCAGAGTTAAAAAAGCTTGAGGCAATTAAAGTAACATCATAAATCCCAGGAGTTTGATATACATGAACCGGATTTTGATTGCTTGAAGTATTACCATCGCCAAAATCCCAAAGCCAATTAGTTGGATTGCCTGTGGACAAATCGGTAAAACTTACAAGTAATGGTACATCTCCTAAAGTTATACTTGCATCAAAATCGGACAATAATGTTGATGTCGAATATGGAATTGCAAAAGCTGTATGGCTACTACTGTTTTGAAAATTGCCTACTAAAGTTGTGTTTCCTGTCGTTTTATCGACTAATCTTAACTGTGCACCTAAATTACTATTGTTATATGCTGCCATATACAATTCGCCGGAATTATGGTCAAACTCCATATCCTGTGCATAATTGGCATCAAAACCAACATGTCCAATTGTTGTTGAAATTCCTGTCTGTGGATCAATGTTGTATAAAGTATCATTTAAATCAAGACTGTATAAATCCCCGTTTAAATCACAGGCAAGGTTGATAAAACCACCAGCATTTCCAGTTCCAATAAAGCTCGATTGTGCGGTTTGAATATCAATGCTATATAACAAGCCATCAAATGATAAAGCAAAAAGTGTATTTGTAGAATAATCATAAGAAATACCAGATATATTTGCCACTGTATAACCAATTGTATCAACAATTTCAGTGAATGGTTCAACTCTGATAAGCTCAGCAGAATTATATGTTATACCGTACCATGAGTTATTTATCCAGGTACCGGAAGCAATAAAGTCATTTCCACTATAAGTGCCAAAAAAGTACTCAATTTCCGGGTTGTCCAAGTCGAATAATGAATATTTGAGATTACTATAAACCTGTGCAAATGCAGGCCGTCCTATATGATTTACCTGAACAACTTTATCCAGAACATTATTCGACTGGCTATTATCATTAGTCAAATCAATTTCAACAGAAAGATTATAAGTATTGGCACTTGATATATCAATTAATTGAGAAAATGTAAAGTTTTGAGTATTAAAAGGCAATAGATTAATATACACATTTTCTGTAATTTGTACCCCACCTACTTGATATTTCAAATCTACATACTCTTGAATTGCATTAGTACCAAAATTTTTAATTGTGATTTCAACTTCTTGGGAAGCACTAAGTAAAACATCTGCATAGATTGAGGCAGGGCTTATGATATCGGCTACTCCGAGGTCCCTCTGAAGAGGGTCTATTACCGAGAAATTATCTATTGCAAAATCATTTTGCCAAAAATCAATAGCAGAACTAACAATTCCTGAAATTTTGAAATTGATAATACCTGTAAATGAAGAGAGATTAATAACTGCATTATACCAGGTGTTACCCTGATTCCCAATTTGCGTCCATAGGGGAGTGTATGTTGATCCACCATTTGTCGAAATCTCTAATATAATTCTTCCGTCAGGATCTATTCCTGCACCGTACATATGATACCAAAAATCTAAATGAGGATTTTGTGCACCCGCCAAATTGATATTTGGAGAATAAATTATTGCTGTATCTCCATTTGTAACCGGCGATGAGCTTTCGGTATAAATATAATACAAGCCTTCAATTGCTCCCGTTGGGCCTGTTTGAGATGAATATGTTGAGCCGCTGTTAGCGTTCCAGTCGAAATTATCATTTGTTTCCTGCAACCAACATGCATCAATCATACCTCCATCTTCAAAGCCTTCATAGTATGGAACAGAATAGGCTTGCGGACAAACTGTTATAAAATTTGTTTTTATTATGGTATCAGAAATCAGCTGATTTGATACAATTAAAGTTACATCATAAGTTCCGTTCAATATATAAATATGTGATGGATTCTGGTCTGTTGATATGGATCCATCGCCAAAATCCCAATACCAACTATCCGGCGACCCTATTGATAAATCAGTAAAATTTGCAACTAAAGGAACAATCCCGGATGTGTTATTTGCTTCAAAATCAGCAATTAAGTCATATACGCCAAAGTTATCGTTCAAGGTGGTATCTCCATTGATAAATACTTCTCTATTTGGATTGCCTGCCCATTCGCCACTGTTCCAACCGGAGTTGATAAAATATTTATACGAAATAGTCTGGGCAGAATCAAGATTTAAAGTTAATGAATAAATACCACTTCCAACATGCGATAAAATTAGAGAAGGATCATTGCCTGGTTCTGCCCAATTTGAAATCGGAGAAAGATCACCAGCAATGTATAATGTATCATAGTATGGGTTGAAAACTAACTGATTATTCATATCAACATTAAAACTAACTGAAACTACATTTGGAGCCTGGCCAGTTGAATTTTCCGATTGCAGAACTTCCATTGTAACAATATCCTGAACAAAAACAATAACTGATAAATCTGTCATATCTTCGATGTTGGTATTGCTCATATCAAAAACATGAGAATAGGTATAAGGTACTCCAGCATATAAATTGACACCAAGTCCATTTCCAGTATTTAACATTGCATGACAAACATTATAAAATTCAGTTTCCCCATTTGAACCAACATTTCCTGTTGTTGTGTTTTCAACTACTGCTATATGAAGTTTACTGGTTCCGATAACATCAGCCATTGAATTTATATCAATGCCCACTGAAACCAGATTCCCTGAAATTGAATAATTTGATGCAATCTGCATTACTGATAGCTGACTGGAAAAATAATTAAATAATAAATCTGTAAAAGTAGCTGTGTGCATACTTGTGTCTCCATTTGCATGCATATGAGGGATTCCGTTTACGCCATAAAAAATCCTTCTATTATCCCCAGCCAAAATATAGTATGGATCTCCATATCCGGGCCAATTCATTTGATATTTAATCATAGTATATTGGTTTGGATAAGTACTTATAATATTATCTACTATATTATTCGCATCCAGACAAAAAACATTGGATGAGCTGGTAAATACTTCATAAAGTGGCTTTTTGGGGAAAAATTGAAGCCCACTTTTAATGTTGTTATTAGAATTAACATTTTCAAGATCCAATAATGCTGATACATTTCTTTCCTCTGAATAACCTCCATCAGAATGGAATATTTGGGCAGGATATTGACTATTTGATTTATTACAATCACTAAAATTTTCAAAATAAATTGAATTAGTGGCAGTATTTACTCCAAATAAATTATTTGTAATCGTTTTGTTTAAGTTTTTAG
Source organism: Bacteroidota bacterium (assembly GCA_018692315.1). Taxonomy (NCBI): domain Bacteria; kingdom Pseudomonadati; phylum Bacteroidota; species Bacteroidota bacterium. The sequence continues at coordinate 29,761 of JABHKC010000186.1, forward strand.
TTTCAATAGTATTGGAACATTCTTGGACTTGTGCAAATGTGAATACCGAAATGGTAATCATTGCTAATACAAAGGCAATTTTTCTCATAATAAAAATTAAAAGTTTAAAAATTCAATACTGTGGTAAAAATAATTAAAAATACCATTATTCAACAAATATTTACATTATATTTTTGTTGATTGAATTATGAGAATAAGCTTGCATTGGTACATATGCGACATGCATGAAATCACACTTAGTGGCTATAAGAAAACGACCATATCTGCGTTACTCTTGTGCATAATCAGTTATTTACAAAAGCAAACTCTTGATTATAAACACTTCAAAAGCCTTATTCTTGCCGCTCTCATAAAAGCCACTTCAAAAATAATGAGTTTTCTCAGGAACACTATTTATCAATAATCAAATAAACAATTATAGGTAATTTTACTTATATATTTTTTCTAAAAATTAGGGATTTTTACTTATTAACATAAACTCTGTAATAGCGTATCTTTAAACAGTGTTTTTTTGTTAATTAAAATTTTGTGTTATGAAAACGAATAGTTTATTTTTAGTATTAAGTTTTAGTTTGATTCTTCTGTTTACGGCAAACGAAATGTCTGCCCAGATTTATTCTACTTCTAATGGAGGAAACTGGCACAATCCTCAAACATGGATAGGTGGCACGATTCCGGACGGATCAAATAGTGTTGTAATTACAAGCGTTGTGTCGGTCGATAATACTGCCTTTTGCAATAATTTGACAGTTCAGCCCAATGGGACTTTACAAAATACCGGCGGAAGCCATACAATTAATGTATATGGCCATGCTTCAAATTCCGGTATTATTCAAAATTATGTTAATTCGCTAATAATGTATGTTCATGGAAATATTACAAACAGCGGAGTTTGGTCAATTCATAATACTTGCTTGTCCGGTAGTGCTGATCAAACTGTTGGAACCTATGGCGGACATATTTTTACAGGGGCAAATTTCACCGACAATGAGGTGTCGAGTCAGGTTATTGCTGACACTGATCTTGTTTTCGATGGAACTCATATTGACCTGAATTTTAGCAATTTAATTCTTCCTGCCGGTTACAGAATTTCTGTTTCGGGCAGTGGTGTAGCCTTTCGGGATGCCAATATCTATGGCGATAATAGTATTCTGGAAATGTCGGCAGGCACAAAAATCTATTTCATAAATGGCTATAATTTGATTATGCAGGGTACAATTTCGATTGATGATAATAATTCACATTTTCATAATTATTTAATCAATCAAGGGACAATACAGAATATTGGTGGAAGTCATTCATTATCAATAAATGGCGATTTCACAAATAATGGAATCGTACTTAATAATGTTTCGTTTCTGACATTATATATTAACGGAGATATAGTGAATAACGGTACTTGGTCAAATCATTCTACAATATTAAACGGAACAAGTGATCAGGAACTTAGCTGTCTTGGTACTAACTATTTCTCAGGATCGAATTTTTTAGATTATGAAATTTCAAGCCAAATTATAGGGCTTAGTGATTTAACTTTCGTTGGTACAAATATAGACCTTGATATTTCTACATTAGTTTTAAATTCAGGTTCAACACTATCGGTTACCGGAAGTGGCATTACTTTTCGCGATGCAATCGTTATTGGAAACAACAGTGTTCTGGAAATGTCTTCAGGTAGTCAAATTCAGAATATAGAAATTAGTGATATCACTCTTCAGGGTATATTATCAATTGGCGATAACGACAGTCATTTTTATGGCACAACAATTTCAAATGCCACTATCCAAAATACTGGTGGTAGTCATTCGTTGGCAATACATGGCGATTTTACTAATAATGGCACAATTTTGAATGCTGTGTCATTTCTTACAATTTACATTGCAGGCGATATTGTAAATAACGGTGGCTGGTCGAATCATTCTACTGTTTTGAACGGCACTTCAACTCAGAATCTAACATTTTCACAGGGTATAGTTTATACTGGCGCAAATGTTTCAGTAAATAATTTGCATACCATAAATGCACTTAGCGACATTAATTTTAGTGGTACAAATTTAGATTTCAACTATAATACTCTTAATCTGCCGGCAAATTCAAGATTTACTACAACAGGTGATAATTTGTTCATGAGAGACATAACTATAGAAGGTAATTACAGCGAATTATTGATGCGTGGAAATCACTTTCAGAATGCGACAATAAATAATATTGTTATGCGAGGCTTGGCCAGAGTAGGAGATAGTAATAGTTCCTTAAACGGGAAAACTGTTTTATTAGATACTCTCGACAATCATTCAAGCTCTCATACACTGTATATTAACGGTGATTTCGAAAATTATGGAACAATCAAAAACTCAGTAAATTATCTAACAATTCACCTCAATGGCGATATTGTGAATCATGGGTTTTGGGATAATTATGAAACCAGGCTCACCGGCCAATACTGGCAAGAAATAAATTTTGGACCGGGGATTGTTTTCACAGGGAATAATTTCATTAACAATAATTCTTCTAACGATATTAATGTAACAAGCGATATAGCTTTTAACAATACAAATATCGATTTCAATTATGCCAATGTTACTTTACCGCAAAATGCCAATATTTCCATTGAAGGAAATGTTTATTTCCGAGATGGTAATTTGTATGCAAACGGTGCAGAACTATATATGACAAATGGTGCCCAGCTTGCAAATTGGAATATATACAACATCATTATATCGGGGGTTATTCAAATCGGCGACAGTAATATAGATTTTTACACAAATGCTGTAAATAACGGTACAATTCAAAATGTTGGTTCATCGCATAGTGTAAATTTTCACGGAAGTTTTACCAATAACGGTAATATTTTGAACAGTGTTAATTTTCTTTCCTTATTTTTTCAAGACGATTTGATAAACGGAGGCTCCATTGAATGTCATGAAGTCAGAATTAGTGGGTACAATGACCAGCATATCAGGCTGATTGAAGATGCAACTATAAATTCGAATGTAAATATTTACAGCAACATTGCAGGATACAATTATCAATGGTATGTAAACGGGGGCGTAATTCCCGGGGCAAGCAGCGGAACTTTAAATATTAATCCTTTAAGTTCATACAATTACGGTACATTATTTTGCACTACATCTACTGAGGTTTCGCGTACCATAACCATACAAAAAGCTATGCAGGCAGATTTCATTGCCAATCCTGCTTCTGGCAGTGCTCCTCTCACAGTGAATTTTACCGATAATTCTATTTCAAATTTTCTAATCACGTCATGGTATTGGGAATTTGGAGATGGTAGTTTCTCTACATCACAAAATCCGACTCATATATACACTTCGCCAGGTTACTACACAGTTATTTTGACTATTAGCGATTCATATGTTCAGAATACTGAAATAAAAGACAAATTTATATATGTATGTACAACTCCAAATGTCGATTTCATCTTTTCAGATATATGTTTTCAAGACTCAACAATATTTACTGATTTATCAACTTCTGTAAACCATTTCGACTCAAATATTGTTCAATATGCAAGTTCTGTGATAGATTTTAGCACCGAATGGGATCCAATTATTTGTGGTTCTCAGCAAATTCTCGGACAAGCTGATGTATATCCGGTTTATGGCGATCATGAGGAAGCCTGGACTAATTCTACCCCAAACGGACAGCGAGAATTTATTGAACTTGGATTTGCTCAGGCAATGCCAATCAATGCAGTTTGGATATATGAAACTCTCTATCCCGGAACTGTTGATACTGTATATGTGAAAAATCCAAATTCCGGATTATGGGAGATTGTATGGTCAGGAACTGCAAGTATGCAGGCACAGGAAGCAAGAATTTTTGAAGTAGAATTTCCTGTTACAGCTTTTGATGTGTCTGAAATAAGAATTGCTACCAATCCGTTTGTAACTCCTTATTGGAGCGAAATTGATGCAGTTGCAATTGTAAGTCTTGTAGGGCAATTTCCTTACGAAACAGTTAGCTACGAGTGGGATATAGAAAACGACGGAATAGTTCATTATACCAATGCCGGTGATATTAAACATCTCTTTGCAACCGAAGGCTGGCATCAGGTAAGTTTAACTGTTACCAACGATGGGCTTTGCGAAGATGAAATTGTAAAAGATGTTTATATTTCCAATCCTGTTGTGGAGCTTGGCCCTGATACAACTGTTTGTGCCGGCGAAACTGTGATTTTAGATGCAGGCTCCGGTTTCGAATCATATTTTTGGAGCACAGGTGAAACAACTCAATCTATTTCTGTAACTCCCTTTATTTCAACAAATAAAATGGTAGAAGTAACTGATAGTTATGGCTGCATAGCTTTCGATTACAGGGTAATTTACGTAAATCAACTTCCTTCTGTTAGCTTTAGCGGACTCGCTGCAAATTATTGCGAAGACCATCAGGCAGTTACACTTATTGGAAATCCTGCCGGCGGAGTTTTCAGCGGAAGCGGAATTTTGGGGAACAATTTTAATCCAAGTCTTGCCAGTGTTGGAATTCACGATATTAGCTATAGCTACACAAATTTGAACGGCTGCAAAAATTCCGAAATTCAGACTACAGAAGTTTTTGCACTACCTATAATATTTATCGGGAACGATACGAATATTTCTACAATAGAAACCATGTTGTTTGATGCAGGTGCAAATTTTGATGAATATTTATGGAGCGATGGTTCTACTACTCAAACAATCATTATTGATGGTTCTATTCTTGGAGCTGGCATTTTCGATTATTCAGTTAGTGTTACAAATTTGAATAGTTGTGTAACTAATGATTCAATTTCTATAGAAGTAATAGGCGATTCTACATATTCACAAACCATAAATCTATCTACTGGTTGGAGTTTGTTTTCCACATATATATACCCCGATTACCCAAATATTAGTGATGTCCTTTCACTTATTGTAAACGACATTACTATTGTGAAAAACGAAAATGGTGGGGTTTACTGGCCTGTGTATGGAATAAATGTTATTGGTGATCTTACAATAGGAAAAGCCTATATTATTAAAATGCTTAACTCTAACACTTTGACAATTACAGGTACAGCCGCCATTCCTGAAGTTACACCTATTAATTTACAAGTAGGTTGGAGATATTTGGGATACTTGCGTCAAGCTCCTGCTTCAATTGTCATAATGCTTTCAAGCATAGACGGTACATTTGAAATTGTTAAAGATGATGTTGGAAATGTATATTGGCCTTTATATGGCATAAATGTAATTGGAAATCTTGAGCCCGGAAAAGGTTACCAAATCAAAATGAACACAACAACAAGCCTGACATATCCGGCAAATACAGCAAATTTCTCAAAATCAAGTATCCAAATTCTACAACCAAAACATTTCAAAGAAATCCAAAATACCGGCTCAAATATGACCCTTGGCATACCAAAAACAGCCTGGGAAACAGAACCTCTGATTGGCTCAGAAATAGGCATTTTCAGCGATTCCAAAAACTATCGGGAAGGAAAACTTGTAGGTTCATCAGTTTATACTGGAAAAAACCTCGCAATTTCAATTTGGGGCGATGATGGATATTCGCAGGAAATTGATGGCATGATAGGCAAGGAGAATTTTACTATTAAAATTTGGAATGGAAATTCAGTGGATGTGGTAGAAATTGAATCATGGCTTGAAGGCGATGAATTTTATAAAACCAATAAGATTTCAATTGTAGAGAAATTATCAATTGTCAATTATCAATTATCAATTATTAAGCTCTTTCAAAATGCCCCAAACCCATTTTATCAAACTACCAAAATTAGCTTTTATATACCTGAAAAGGCTTTTGTAGAAATTGAATTGTTTAACCTAATTGGTGAGAAAATTCAAACTGTAGATGCAAAAAATTATCCTGCTGGAAATCAATCGATTATTTTCGACAGGAAAAATCTTTCTTCTGGGGTATATTTTTATAAACTTACATCTAATGAATTTGCTGAAACAAAAATTATGAATATAGAATAATCAATAATTCACTTTCTAATCATGATCTTTGATCAGCTTCAAAACTTTGCTAAAGCTAATCCCTTGAATTTAAGACCTTACAGATTCGACAGCTATCGAATCTGTAAGGTCTTCTTTTATAATAATCTATAAATATTCATAAAGAAAAAAGTAATTGCTAATAAAAATAATTTGACCGAAAATTATAATAATATTATTTTCACAAATTTATTGAATTTACTGATTAAAAGCCATGAAAAAGAACAATATAGACAGCTTCATAGAGAAAACAGAGCAAAAAGGAGAACTCATTCGCATCAAAGAATTTGTTAGTCCGGAATTAGAAATTACAGAAATTACAGATAGAATCTCGAAACAAATCGATGGTGGGAAAGCACTTCTGTTTGAAAATACCGGGACTGATTTTCCTGTTCTTATCAACTCAATGGGTTCAATGAATAGAATTTGTTTGGCACTTGGCGTAGAAAATCTTGATGATATCGGCAAAGAAATTGAAGTTCTGTTCAAACAAATTTCCGAACCAAAACTTGGTATTATTGATAAACTCAAATTTTTACCAAAATTAGCACAACTTTCTTCATGGTTCCCTAAAAATATTTCAGGAAAAGGACAATGTCAGGAAGTTGTACAAGAAACTCCGGATTTATCAAAAATACCAATTTTGAAATGTTGGCCTGCCGATGGTGGAAAATTTATAACTTTGCCAATGGTTATTACAAAAGACCCAAATACCGGAATCAGAAATATTGGAATGTACAGGATGCAAGTATTTGACAAGCAACTAACAGGAATGCACTGGCACCGCCATAAAGTAGGAGCTCGACATTATTCTGAATATAAAAAACTTGGTAAAAAAATGCCGATTGCAGTAGCTCTTGGTGGCGATTTGACGTATATTTACTCAGCTACTGCACCCCTGCCCGACAATTTGGATGAGTTTATCCTTGCCGGATTTCTCCGAAAAAAGAAAGTTGAATTAGTTAAATGCCTTACACAAGATATTGAGGTTCCTGCCGATGCCGATTTCATTATTGAAGGATATATTGATCCACAAGAAGAATTAATTCTTGAAGGACCTTTTGGCGATCATACCGGATTTTATTCGCTGGCAGACTATTATCCCAAATTTCATGTTACTTGTATCACGCATAGGAAAGATGCAATTTATCCTGCAACTATCGTTGGAATTCCACCACAGGAAGATGCTTACATTGGAAAAGCTACAGAAAGAATTTTTCTGACACCGATAAGAATTAGTATGTTACCTGAAATTGTCGATATGGCATTGCCTTTCGAGGGAGTAGCTCATAATCTTACATTAATTAAAATTGACAAATCCTATCCCGGACAAGCCCAAAAAGTGATGAATGCTCTTTGGGGAGCCGGGCAAATGATGTTCAATAAAATTATGATTGTTATCGACAACGAAGTTAATATTCATAATTATAAAGACTTGGCTCGTTATGTTTTCGAAAATTTGCAGGTAGAAAGTGATATATTTTTTAGCAAAGGTCCATTGGATATTTTAGACCATTCATCCTCAAAATTTTCCTTCGGTGGGAAAATGGGAATTGATGGCAGTAAAAAATTCGATGAAGAAAAAAACGATTCTCAAAATGAAAAAATAAATGTAGTTAGCTTTTCAGAAAGTGTAATAAATAGTATTAAAACGCAATTTCCTGAAATTGAAAATATTAATTCTAATCTAATAGAAGATGGAATTCCAGTAATTTTCGTTTCGATAAAAAAAGACAAAAATCAACATGTGAAAACTTTGTGGGAAGCGATGAAAAATTTGCCAGAAATGCAATCTGTGAAGTTTGTAATATTTTTAGATTCAGTGGTCAACATTTTCGATATTTCAATGAATATATGGATATTAACAAATAATATTGATCCAAAAAGAGATAGCATTATTTCAGAGAATCAGATAGTTATTGATGGAACCAGAAAAACAAAAGCTGATGATGGTTTTACAAGAGATTGGCCAAATGTTGTTACTTCCGATGAAAAAACTATTAGAACAATTGACTTGAAATGGGAAAAACTCGGTTTGGGCAAATTTATCAAATCACCATCAATTAAATATAAAAATTTGGTTATCAATGATGGAGCTACTGTTTTTGAGTGATTTCAAAGTCAGTTTATTTACTGACGGTCTGTCTCCAAGACACACCGTCAGTAAAACATTATTATTTCTCAAAAACAACAATCTTCTTAGAAATTTTCAAATCATCTTTTTTAAATTCTACAAAATATACACCTTGCGGAAATTCTGATAAATCTATCTGAAATTGTTTTTCGGCGAGTGAAAGTTCTCGTTGTAAAATTTGCTTGCCCAAAGCATCGTAAACTTTCACATTTTCAAAACTTTGGCTTAATTGTACCGAAATAATTCCGGTGCTTGGGTTTGGGAAAATTTCAATTTCAGACATAGCCGGATTTTCAATTCCTGTACCATCAAAAACTGTAATTTGCACTGAGTCGGAATTTGAGCAACCGGTGTTTGGGTCTGTATAAAAATATGAAATCCAGTAAGTTCCAAGGTTAACAATTGTCGGGTCGAAAAAGTTGCCTGAAACTCCTGCCCCTGAAAAAGTCCCGCCTGCAGGCGTTACGTTTGGTAGATTTATTGGGGCTACATAAAATACGATAGAATCGGGAAAGCCGGGCTCAAATGCAATTTCGGGCAGTAGGTTTACAATTAGCTGTAATTCAAAAATACTATCGCAGCCATTTATGGTTTGCAGGTTTTCAAAATAAATACCAGTTGAATCTAAAAGTTGCCCGAAAAATTCGTAGCCTACGCCTTCACATATTTCCGCTATGAAAATGTCGTAGAAAACTGGAAAAGCATCAATATAAATAAAATTTATACTATCGCCGCCAAGGTAGTTTTGCGAACTATCGTAATGGTAGCCTGCTGCATTTACCCAATAGTTTTGGAATTGCATACTATCATTTCCACAAATTGAGAACGAATCTAAGAAATTTAGCAGGGTGTTTTCGTACCAGGCAATTTTATCGTCTTGCTGCGAGGCTGAGAGTACATCGTTGTCGCCATCGTTGTCTAAATCTTTGGCAAAAACCGAAACTGCTCCATCAGCTTCTATTGTTATTATTTGCTGAGTTCCGAAATTACCAAAGCCATCGTTTTCGTACCATGCTATTTTGTCGTCGATTGAGGAGGCTGACAATACATCATTGTCGCCATCAAGGTCAATATCTTTTGCATATACAGATTCTGCTCCATTTACTGCAAGTGATATTAACTGCTCATTTGCAAAATTTCCAGCACCATCGTTTTCATGCCATAATATTTTATAAGCCCATGATACCATAGAAGCCGAAATTACATCATTATCGCCATCGCCATCAAGATCGGCAGCACATACTGAATTTGCTCCGTTGCTTGATGTAATAATCTGTGAAGTTCCGAAATTCCCCAAACCATCGTTTTCGCACCAGAAAATATTGCTATAATAATTTGATGCTGAAATTACATCATTGTCCAAATCTCCGTCTAAATCGCAGGCAAACACTGTACTGGCACCATTTGCAGAAGCTAATAGCTGCTGAATTCCAAAATTTCCATTACCGAGATTTTCATGCTTTAAAATATAACTTGTAGTGGCTGAAATTAGATCATAATCGTTATCTCCATCAATATCAGTCGATATTACTGTGTTGGCACCATCAGCAAAACTTGAGACTATTTGTTCTGTGCCAAAATTTCCACCTCCTGAGTTTTTATGCCAGGCAATTTTATCGTCTAAAAATGAGGCTGAAACTACATCATGGTCATTATCTCCATCTAAGTCGTAGGCAAGTACATATTTCGCACCATCGGCAGAAATTGAAATAACCTTTTGCAAATCAAAGTTTCCATTTCCAAGGTTTTCATAGCTTGCAATCTTATCATCGGCTATTGAAGCCGAAAGAACGTCATTGTCGCCATCGTTATCAATATCAATTGCAAAAACTGAATTAGCCACATCTGCGGCATGAGCAATTGTTTGCTCTATTGTGAAATTTCCAAATCCATCGTTTTCGTAATATTCTATTTTGGAGCTATTTTGTGAAGATGATATGATATCAATGTCGTTATCCCCATCCATATCTATAGCATACACTAAAGCTGCACCATCAGCCAAATTAGTTATAATTTGTTGTGTTCCAAAATTTCCACTACCATCATTTTCATACCATGCAATTTCATTGTAATACCAAGAGCTTGAAATTACATCATTATCTCCATCTCCATCTAAATCGGCTGCAAATACTGACTTTGAAATAGAAACAAGATTCGAAATTACCTGTTGATTTCCAAAATTTCCGTTACCATCATTTTCATACCACGAAATTTTATCATTCAAGCCAGAACAATCTGCCGATAAAACATCCTTATCTCCGTCTCCATCAAGATCAATAGAATATACCGAACAAGCGCCATCTGGAACAGCTGAAACTATTTGTTGTGTTCCAAAATTTCCTGTTCCATCGTTTTCATACCATGCAATCTTATTATCAAAATAGGAAGCTGAAAGAATATCATTATCACCATCACCGTCCAAATCAGTTGAGAATACCCAATTTGCACCATCTGCTGTAATTGATATTATTTGCTGAATACCAAAATTTCCGTTTCCATCGTTTTCATACCACGCAATCTTATCATCGAACCACGAAGATGATAAAATATCATTATCTCCATCATTATCTAAATCTATTGCAAAAACTGATGAAGCACCATCAGCTATTGTAGATACTATTTGTTGAGAATTAAAAATCCCACCACCGGTGTTCTCATACCAAGCAATTTTATCTTCAGTTTCTGATGCAGTAATAACATCAAAATCACCATCATTATCCAAATCTGATGCAAAAATTCCCGTTGGAGTTATTACTAAATCGCTAATAATTTGAATAGTATCAAAATATCCACTACCATCATTTCTATGCCAGGCTATCAAGTTATCTTTTGTATAGGAATTGATAATATCCTTGTCTCCATCGCCATCTAAATCTGCTGCAAATATTCCATATGGTTGGGTGCCAAATGTAAGGTTATGTGGAATGAAAGCTATTTGAGAAAACAAAAATTTTGTTGCAAATAGTATAAACGTCAAGAGTGTTACTTTTTTCATTTCTATTTTCTATTAATGTTAAAATTTAATTCCTGAAATCTGCCATGTAGAATAAAAATGATAATCATTTAATGAGCAACAGATTTCAGGATACAAAATTAATATCAAATTTTCAATTTATTTATGGGAATATCTTAAATTTATAATAATCATATCCACCAATATTTTGAGCAATTTCATATTTAAACTGATTATAAATAGGATTACCGAGAGTTCCTAAATTTGGTGCAACATTTGCTTGTTGAGGATAACCACCACTCATATAGAAACAAGGATCTGGAGGTGAATTGTTTGGTGGATAATAACACTTCATTTTTTCCAAACTTACATCATCCTCATCAAAAATATATTCTATAACTACCCAATCTTCAGCAGGAACTTCAAAATATACAGGTACATTAGTCGGAATGCAAGCTTCTGTAAACTGTGCAGAACACTCATAATCTTCAGTTGTAGAATTAATTACCTCAACTATCAATTCTGTCTGTCCAAATCCAGTACTTGCACATAACAACAATACTAAAACAATTCCTAAAATTTTATTTATATTTTTCATAACTTTGTAAAAATTTTAATTAATAATAATTTGTGAGCTAAAGATTTTTTTTAGTTGAAATTTTCCTCTCTGAAATCCCAAAAACAGAGAGGTTTATTCAAATGAATTTGTTTTTGCCAAGCTCAAAAATGGTCTTTTTTAGTGTTTTTAGACATTGAGGGGGGCGTAATAGGCTGCGTACCAATCCGTTAACCCGCATCTTATTTCGCTTTTATACTTCATTTTCGTTTTTCTGCTTTCTTTAATTTTCTAAAAAATAATAACGCTTGATACGGTGGGTTTTGAAAAAGGTTGCAATTGTTTTAACATTTTTTAATGGTTTTCAATCATCAAATCAAAATCAATTTCCGAAACACCACAAAACCTTTCACAACAACTTTCACAAAATAAATCCCTTTTTTTTGATTTGAGATATCTATATTATGCAAACCCTCAGGGTTTTTTAGGAGTTTGCTTTTTTGATAAACTAATTCGCCGGTAATATCCCAAATTTCTGCAGACTGCATATTTTTACCAACTATTGTAAATTTGCCGAAAGTAGGATTTGGGAAAATTTCAATTTCGGGTATAGCCGGATTTTCAATTCCTGTACCATCAAAAACTGTAATTTGCACTGAGTCGGAATTTGAGCAACCGGTGTTTGGGTCTGTATAAAAATATGAAATCCAGTAAGTTCCAAGGTTAACA
>JABHKC010000187.1 GCA_018692315.1 Bacteroidota bacterium
AGCAACTATGTGATGCCGCAAAACTTTTAGGGATACAAGTAATCGACCATATTATTGTGACTAAAAATGAACATTTTAGTTTTCAAAGTGAAGGACTTTTAAAAATATGAATATGAAATTATCAAAATACGAAATACAAGACTTAATTGAAAGATTGCAAAAGGGAGAAAATATTCCTGATGACTATAAATACAAATTATTTCCTGCAAAGCAAAAGGAATATGAGTTGGTTTATGGTGGCAAAATGCGTAAAGAAGATGTTTTAGCAAATGAAGATGGTGTTTTCCCAGTTCCACTACAAGTAGAGAAAATATTCAACGGTAAAAGAAAAACTTGGAAAGATGGTTGGAAAAATATTATTGCTTTTGGAGATAATCTTCAATTTTTAAAAACAATCTATGAAAACAAAGACCCTTTAATAAAAGACAAGATAAAAGGTAAAGTTAAACTGATATATATTGACCCACCTTTTGCAACTACTGACGAATTTCAAAATAAGGAAGGAACAAAAGCATATAACGACAAGAAAAAAGGAGCTGAGTTTGTCGAATTTATTAGAAGAAGATTAATTTTAGCTAAAGAAATTTTGCATAATGAAGGAAGTATTTTTTTACATTCTGATTGGAGAATGTCTTCATATTTGAAAATAGTATTAGACGATGTTTTTGGAAAAGATAAATTTGTAAATGAAATAGCAGTTTGTTATTCTGGCCCGTCAAATCAAAAGAAAAATTTTCCACGAAAACACGATAATATATATTTTTATAGAAAAGGAACTACAAGTATTTTTAATGTTGATACAACGAGAGTATCTTATAAAAAATCAAACTTTGCAACAGGAAAAACTTCACTTGCAGGCAGAGCAGATGATGAACGCCTTAAAGAACTTGACGATCAGGGAAAACAAATTGAAGATTATTGGACAGATATAAGGACGGGTTCTCACATACCTAAAATAATCAGAGAAAGTGCAGGTAATTATCCGACATTGAAAGACGAGAAGTTACTTGAACGAATAATTTTAGCAACTACAAATGAAAATGATATTGTATTAGATTTTTTTGCTGGTTCAGGTACAACCGCATCAGTTGCTGAAAAATTAAATCGTAAATGGATTACTTGTGACATTGGCAAATTATCCTTTTATACAATCCAAAAACGTATTATAAATATTGGGAAAAGTAATTCAATTGAAAAGCCGAAAAAGAAATACACTAAACAAGCAAAAAGTTTTGTTACAGTAAATACAGGTCAATATGACCTTGAAAAAGTATTTAATCTTAAAAGTGCAGAATATTCAAATTTTGTTCTTAACCTTTTTGAAATTGAACCAATCAAGAAAACAATTAGCGGGATAAAAATAAATGGAGAACGCAAAGATGGACATTATGCCTTAATTTGGCCATATTGGGAATTTGAAGACGCAACTGTTGATAAAGAGTATTTACATAATTTACATTCTAATATTGGGAAAAAGGTTGGAGATAGAATTTACATCGTTGCACCAGCAAGTTATGTCGATTTTATAAGTGACTATTATGAAATTGATAATGTCCGTTATTACTTTTTAAAAGTTCCTTACCACATTATTAAAGAGCTTCACAAGGTACAATTCAAGAAATTTAGACAACCACAAAGTAAAAAGAATGTAAATGATTTGGAAGATGCTATTGGTTTTCATTTTATGAAACAACCTGAAGTTAAAACTGAAGTAACAATATCCACAAAAGATGTTAAAATAAGTATCAAAAAATTTCATTCTGATTTTAGCGAAGATGAAAAAGGAAAAGAGTTAGGAAATCTTGAAAGCTTGGCAATGGTATTAATCGATAAAGATTTTGACGGACAAGCCTTTGATATGGACGAATATTATTTTGCTGAAGATTTATTGCCAAAGAAAAAAGATAAAAAGGATGAGGAAAATGTTGGAGAAGAATTGAAGAAAACCAAAGAGATTAATTTACCATCAATTCCGAAAAAAGATTGTGGGAAAAACCTAATGATTATCTACATTGATATTTTTGGAAATGAATTTAAAGAAAAGTTTGAGATTAAATAATATGGAAGAAATAAAACGCTATAAAACATCAGACCTTGTATTAAAAGTTGATAAAAACTATGACCCCACTCAACTTCCTTTACAAGACTGGGATAGATATATTGATATTTTAGTAAATGACAGGCAATATCAAAAAGAAGCAATAATTGACGCTGTAGTATTTTTAGCTTCTGGTTTATATAAAAATACAAGTGAATTAGTAGAAAACAATTGGAATGAAAGCTCAAATATTGAATTGAAAAATCGTTATTCCGATTTAGATGATTATTTGCATCATTTACAAATCCCAACAAAACTTTCTGCCTCAATTGACCTTGCTACTGGAACAGGGAAAAGTTATGTAATTTATGGTATTGCCCAAATAATGCTTGGTCTTGGCTTGGCAGACAGGGTTTTAGTTTTGTGTCCTTCACTAACAATTGAAGATGGTTTAACAGAAAAATTTATTGATTTAAGTTCTGACAGTAAATTATTAAAAGCAATTCCTGAAAATGCAAAATGGAAAAATCCATCAATTAAATCGGCAGATGTAACAATTAAAGAAGGTGATATTTGCATTGAAAATATTCACGCTGCTTATGAAACAACAGGTTCTTCAATAAAAGATAGTTTTAAAGGAAATGGTGAAACAACATTGGTCTTAAATGACGAAGCTCATCATATCTACAACAAAGTTGAAGGACGCAGTAAGGAAAATACAAGCCTAAAAAAATGGAAAGAATTTTTACTAAACCCCGAATTTAATTTTAAATATATTGTAGGTTTTACCGGTACGGCATATATTGAAGATGAATATTTTAATGATGTGATTTATCGCTATTCGTTACGCCAAGCAGTTGATAATCAAATGGTGAAAATGGTTGATTACATTAGTAAAGATGAAAATCTTGATAAGGATATAAAATTCCAAAAAATTTATGACAATCACGACCACAATAAACAGAATTATCGAAAAATTAAACCGCTAACAATTCTGATTACCAAAGACATTAAAAATGCCAAAAGATTGCTTGCTGATATTTCTGAGTTTTTGATAAAACAAGAGAGCTTGAGTGAAGATGAAGCGAAAGAAAAAACTTTAATTGTAACTTCACACAACGACCACAAAGCGAATATTCAAAAATTAAAGGAAGTTGACAATAAGGATAATCCAATTGAATGGATTGTTTCTGTTTCAATGCTTACAGAAGGTTGGGATGTGAAAAATGTTTTTCAAATCGTACCTTGGGAAGATAGAGCATTTAATTCAAAGCTTCTTATTGCTCAAGTTTTAGGACGTGGTTTACGAATACCGCTTGAATACCAAAATCCGCAACCAAAAGTTAGGATTTTTAACCACGATGCGTGGAGTAGAAATATAAAAGGGCTTGTTGATGAAATACTTGAAATTGAGAAAAGGCTTATTTCGGTTCCATTAGTAAAAGGAGATAGAAATAAACATCATTTTAAAGTTCATCATATTGATTATTCAAAAAAAGCGACAACAAAAGAAGCTACAAAAGACCACACAGAATTTGATTATACAAAAGGGTTTATTGAACTTCAATCACAAGTAGAAGAAAGCGAAAAAGAAAGTGAATATACTGATTTTTCAGGTGCTATAAACTCAAAAAAGACACTAATTCATTACAATACGTATACAATAGATGAAGTTGCAAATAAAATTGTAGATGAACTGAAAGTTAGAAACTGGGAAGGAAAAATATTAAAATTACCAACAGGGGATTATTCAAAACAGAAACTTCCACCAAAAAACGAAATAACTAAGATTATTCGCACTTCAATGGATAAAGTGGGGATTAAAGGGAATAGATTAGTTGAAAAAAATCGCAATAAGATATTGAACAGTTTCAATACGCTTTTAAGAAAAGCAGGGAAAACGGTTGTGTATCAAAAAGAAGCTCAAAAGCCATACACAATAGACACTAAAGAAATGAATAGAGAAAGTATGGCTCTTGGAAATTTAAGGCATAATGCAACTGTTTTTTACTCATCTGATTTTAAAACAGAAATTAACGAGAAAAATTTAGAGTTATTAAATATCGTAATTGAAGATGAAGGTTTGCCAAGAAGTGCATCGAAAGAGATAAACAAATATCTATTTAAAACACCATTAGATTTAACTTTTTCTAAAGCGACACCAGAACGAACATTTATAAAAGAACTTTGCGAAACTGAAAATGCAAAGAAAATTGAAAGTTGGCTAAAGTCAAGAGATATGAATTTCTACTCAATTGAATATTCAATAACTTCTATTGGTGGAAAACACTCAAAAATCCAATCTTTCAATCCTGACTTTTTCTTAAAATTAGAGAATGGTAAAACAAAACATTTTGTAATTGTTGAAATTAAATCTGACGGTGATGTAACCGATGAAAATAAGGCAAAATTGAAATACGGAGTTCAACACTTTAAAGACTTAAATAAGGAATTAGAGAAGCTAAAAATAGACGAAAAATATCATTTCCATTTTTTAAGTCCGAATTCTTACGATGTATTCTTTGACCATTTAAGAAACGGAATATTGAAGGAATTTGACTTTAGAAGCGATTTGGAAGATAAATTATTGGCAAAAACTGATGAATAAAGCCAACCCGAAAGCCATACACATTTGCAATTCCCACGAGCCAACGCTTGACCAAAAATTGCAAAAGAGTATGTCTTGCCAACGCACAGGTAGAAATGGAAATTGTAGCAAATTTGAAAGATAAAATGATTGAAAACAAGGAATGCCAGTGCCTAATCGAGTAGGCGGCTGATGGCAAAATAGCCACCAGTGCACCTCTCACACCACTAAGCGTACGGGTCTCGTACTTAGC
>JABHKC010000188.1 GCA_018692315.1 Bacteroidota bacterium
CCTGAATAATTCATAAATTTTCGTAACGAAAGGTTAAAATGTGTATCAGATTTGAACTACCACAGATTTTTATTTTTGAGTAATAGCGAGCTATTTTGATGGAATAAAAATTGAGGACGGTCAAAGATGATGTGCAGTTTGAGCTTGTGGTAGAAATATTTATGAATTATTCAGGTTAAGATAGCATTATTTTTAAGTTTTATATTATTGATGCGTCAAACTATCAACAAGATGGTTTGAAAATATGTCTCCAAATCGAAACCATTGTTATCGAAGCTCAGCAGCTTGAATTTATATTAGTCCTAAACCAACTTTTATTTCTTCTGCTCTTTCGAGGTATTGGTAAATTTCTTCTCGTTTCGGATCAATACCTTTTTCTACAGCTTCTTTGCTTCTATTATACTGATTTTTAGTAAAGTTAATAAATCTTTTGGCTCTGGTGAAAGCATCTTTCTGGTCTTGCTCCGAAAATGTTTTCAGTTCGTCTATAACTATTTGTGTGAAGTTGCCTTTGTTAGATTCCCAAAGTTCCAAAACTTCCTTTTTTTCTTTTTTTGTTAGATTATAGTCTAATTTGAAAACTCTATCAACATTTTTAATTTCATTTTTTGAAACATCATCATCAACACCTGCAATTGCAATCATTCCTGCATAAACTGCTTGTTTAAAATTAAATTCTGCCATTTTTTTAGTTTTATTAAATATATTTATTAAGTTTATTTTTATTCAAATATTTTATACATCATTAAGTATCAGTACAATTACTTATATTTATAATTGATTCAATCATGAAAATTTTGCATTATTTTTTTAAATGTAAATATATATATAAAAGTCGGAAACAAAATTTTTATTAAAAAAAAATGCTTTTTGAAGTGTGAAAATTTCATCATTTCAAATTTTGTTTTCAATTTTAAATGAAACTCAGTTCTGTCCATTTATATTTTTTTTGATTTCCATCTTTACAGAAAATTGTCTGTTTTAATAAAAATATACTGGAAAATGTTAGAATTTATGTATTAGCAAGAATTAGGCAAAAAAAAGGAAAGGGATTTTTATCTCTTTCCTTTTTTCTAAAATTTGACTTGTTGAATTATGGAGCTAAATTTGGCAAATATGGATAAATTGCTGGATTTAGGTAATGTGCACAAACATTTGGAGTGAAACTTGAATGCTGTTCAATGTAAAAGTGAGAACAAGCTCTGTATCCTGTTTTTGGTTTATACCAATCTGCAAAATTTGCACCATTGCTTTCTACCCAATCAATAAATTTGAGATGCCCGAGGTTCATTTCAAGAACATTTACTGTTGAATCAACCACATCATTTACATTGATAGGACATCCTGACTCAATTGTATAATCAAAGTATGAACCTACATTTATTCCCCAGGCAAATTGTTTCCTGGAGTCCTGTAATCGTCATCCGGAGTGCTACATGTACCTAAAACTGTGGTGGCATAATCTGGCAAGTGTATTTCTAAACAACGACCAAAGGATGTAAAATTCTAAATAATAAAAGGATTCCTATTAGTAAGATTCAAATCGGTAGTTAAAACTCTTGAAACAAAATCAATATTATTAGTGAATAGTTACAAAATACTTTATACAAATAATTTTCTTTTATTTCAATTTTAATAATCAAAGTGTAAATTTTAAATTATTTTTGTAACTTTTTGTAAAAACTTTAACTATGGATAACTTTAGCTTTAGCTATATCGACATAATTATTCTTGTACCCTTGCTATGGGGCGCATATAAAGGGATAAAAAAAGGTTTAATTATTGAAGCTGCAAGTTTGGCTGCATTACTAATTGGAGTATATGGGGCCTCGATTTTTTCTTCATTGACCAAAGGAATTTTGACAAATACCTTCAATTTTCATTCGGAATATATGAGTATAATTTCGTTTGGAATTACTTTTATTTTGATTGTATTTGTGGTTCATCTTATTGCTAAGGCTATTGACAGATTGGTTAGTGCCGTATCTCTGGGTTTTTTCAATAGAATTGCAGGATTGATTTTTGGTGTTGCGAAATTTGCTTTTTTTATCAGTATAATAATTGCTATTTTCAACAAATTCGATAAAGATTCAAAAATTATTAAACCCGAATTGAAAGAAAAATCTTTTCTTTATGAACCAATTTCGTCTTTAGCTCCTATGATTTTTCCTTATTTGAATTTTGACAATGGTAAATCTGAAAAATCTGTTGAAAAGGAAATTTGATATTTGTTCTTTAAGGGACTTCTAAAAATGCAAATTTCTTCGTTGTTTCAAAATTTCAAAATCCTCATTTACATTAGTAAACTACGGTTTTGAAATTTCTTACGCCTTGAAATTTACTATTTATAGAAGCCCCCCTTTAGAATAAACTTTCCAATTTCAAAAAAATGGAAAAATAATTTCTTATAATTATAAATATATCAGCAGAAATAAACTCGTGTAAATTAATTTGAAAATTTATAACTGTTAGCATTCTTTCCAATCGCCATTTTCTTTTATCAATGCAATGAGTTCTTCAACTGCATTTTCTTCAGGAATATTTTTTTTCACAACCATATGCTCTTTATACAAAGATATTTTGCCTTTTTGGGTACCAACGTATCCGTAGTCTGCATCGGCCATTTCGCCTGGTCCGTTCACAATGCAGCCCATCACTCCAATTTTTAAGCCTTTAAGATGCCCTGCTTTATTGCGAATTTTTGCAGTAGCAGTTTGTAAATCAAAAAGTGTACGCCCGCAAGAAGGGCAAGAAATGTATTCTGTTTTTGTAGTTCTGACTCGGCAAGCTTGCAATATTCCAAAGGAAAATGAATTAATTTTTTCAGGATTGGTATCAGAGTTTTCTTCAATTTTGTTTTGAATGAAAATTCCATCTCCAAATCCGTCAATAAATAGTGCACCTATGTCAGCCGAACTTTTCAGCAATAGCGATTCGAAAGAATTCTCTGAATAAGAGCGATTAATTATTACCGGAATTGGGATGTCTCTTATTTTTAATTCATTGAAAAAAGCGCGTTGGTCGGCAATGCCATTCGTGTTAGTCGTTTGGAGAATAAAAACACTTGTTTTATCCTTTGAGAAATCCTCAAATACTATTTCTGAAAAATCGGAATATTTAAGTTTGACAAAATTTATTTTTGCAGATTTTATTTTTGCCTTGGTAAATTCATCTAAATCGTAAATCGGAAAATAATTTTCATTTTTTTCAAAGGAAGAAAGCCAATGTTTATACGAACAGATGATTTTCAAATTTTCAGGGAGCGTAAAACCTACCTTATTTATATCAATAAAAACATATTCAGCAGCAAAATCATTTTTTGTCCATTGGTTTCTATTTTTATCAAAAAAATATCCAATTTTTTGAAAATCCGATTGTTCGATTTTTATTGAACTAAAATCGGCAAGCACAACTGGCACGTTTTTATTGCCGATATTCTCAATATTTCTACTTAATCTTTTTTGATATTCGTAGGGATTGTATGCTATTTTCGAAATTGGTTTTATGGATTCGTGATTTTTTAAATTTTGAAAATTATCTCGCAATTTTTTCGCAACCGGAATTTCTCTTTCAGGGTCTTCGGTGAGCGATATTCTTATAGTAGCACCTATTCCATCGTTAAGTAAAGTTCCAATTCCGATGGCAGATTTTATCCTACCATCTTCGCCTTCGCCAGCTTCTGTAACTCCAAGATGGAGCGGATAATTCATTCCTTCTGCTTGCATTTGGCTCACTAACAAACGATTCGCCTGAACCATAATTTGTGTGTTGCTGGCTTTCATTGAAATCACGATATTATGAAAATCCGTGTCCCGACAAATTCGTAAAAATTCCATCGTAGATTCTACCATTCCTTTTGGGGTGTCGCCATATTTGCTTAAAATCCTGTCGGATAAAGAGCCATGATTTGTCCCAATGCGAATGGCTGTATTATTTTCTTTGCAAACTTTCAGTAATGGCAATAGGTTTTGATGAATTTTTTCTATTTCAAGTTTATATTCATCGTCTGTAAAATCTAATTTTTTAAAGTTTTTCTTATCAACATAATTTCCAGGATTTATCCTGACTTTATCGACATTTTTTGCAGCAACTAATGCTGCTTTCGGATTAAAATGAATATCGGCAATCAAAGGATTTGTGTATCCTTTTTTGCGTAGTTCAGATTTAATAATTGCCAAATTATCAGCTTCTTTCACTCCTTGAGCAGTGATTCTAACGAAATCGGCACCTTCATTAAATATTTTTATAGTTTGCTGAACTGTCGCTTCTGTATCCATAGTATTTGTGTTTGTCATCGACTGAACACTGACAGGATTATCTCCGCCAATTTCTTTTTGTCCAATTTTTACAATTGAAGATTTTGAGCGGGAAAATTCAGTAATACTATTACAATAATTGTTTTTTAGAGTTGAGTTCATTAGCCTGTAATAACGAAATTGCAAATAATCAATAAAAAATCACTAATCCTTCACTCTCCCAAAAGCAAGAGTTCTAAGCATCCATTTTGGCAGAGCTTTTTCAGGGTTTCTTTTTCTTAAATTTAAATACCAGCCCAATTTTTTCAGGATAGGGATTTTATGGGTTTCAACGAATTCTATCAAAGTGCCATCCGGATCTTCTATGTAGGAAAACTGTCCGGCAGCCTCGCCCATATCAAAACTGTTGCTCGAATCGACTGTGAATTCAAATCCCTTCGAGGCACATTCTTTTTTAATATCCTCAATCCCATTTACATCGAAACATAAATGTATGAATCCTAAATCTCCCCAAAATCTATTTTCAAAGATTTTTCGGGCTTCGTAATCTATTGCTTGAATAAGTTCTATGCTTGTTGCACCCAACAATTCGCTAAATGCGCCTTGTCGTTTTTTGCTATGGCTTAATAAAATGCGCCGAAATTTTTTGTTTCCACCTGGCAAATTTGCAAAGTCAGGAAACACTCCAATCTCGTCGTAAATAATATTGTCGTATTCTAAAATATCGACATACAATTTTTTAGCTTTTTCGATATCTGAAACTCCAATAATTGCTCCTGAACAACCACCTGTGAAATGCTTCGATTTTGAAAACCAATCTTTCGATTCTTCTATTTGAAAAATATTACCTAGAAAATCCCGCAAATAAAAAACTCGTTCTCCTGCCGGATTGATTTCAATTTTGCCAATTATTTCGAGCTTTTGTTGACTAAATTTTTCAAAAGCAATAGAAATATTTCTGGTTTTTATTTTTGCAACATAAATTCCTAAATCTCCGGTTTGTACTTCAAAATCAGGAGCTTCTGCTTTTCGTTTTGTGTATTGCCAAATTTCAAATCCACCACCGCCATTTATATTCATAGCTAAAACTGCATGTCTTTCCTGTGGCTCTCCTCCAGTGTATGGAAGCATTAGGCCGGCAGTTGCAGCTTCGTCAAAAATAGGTATATCCATTCCGAAGGCTTTTCTATACCATTTCCATGTTTTATAAACATCGGGGTTTCCAATGCCAATTTGCTGTATTCCACTTATTATTTTCATTTTACTTTTTGCTGTTATTTATTTTGATAAAAATATTAGAAATTATAAATTGGGAAAAATCTTCTGTAATTTAAAGATTCTTTCAATAAATAATTAAAATTTTCAAAGTAATATTCTTGAATCATAATTCACCTTAAAACTATCGAAATGAAATTTGTAATTCATAATTACTAATTCATAACTCTCTATGTTGATTTAACTTTCAAAGCAATTTTTTCAAATATGGCTGGGAAAAATCTTCGTATATGAACTAATAAAACTTCTTTGCCTCCAATATTTACTTCTTTTTTGTTTTTTTTGATTGCATCAATTATTTGTTGTGCACATAATTCCACCGGAATTCCGTGTTTTTGACCGCCGTCCATTTTTCCATATGGTTTCCCATTGCCCGAGAGTGCATTTTTTGAGATATTTGTTTGCACACGCCCAGGTATCGCAATTGTAACTTTAATATTTTTCTTTTTTAGTTCGAGCCTGGCAGTTTCATAAAATCCATGAAGGGCATGTTTCGATGCAGAATATGCCGAGCGTAGTGGAAATCCAAATTTCCCAACTATGCTACTAATTGCAACAATATGCCCGCTTTTTTGTTTTATCATAGTAGGTAAAACGCTTTTAGTGAGGGTAATGGAAGAGAAAAAATTCACTTCCATTAATTTTCGGTCGTTTTCGATAGGTGTTTCTTCAATATACGATCTCTGGCTCATGCCACCGTTGTTTATCAGCAAATCTATTCTCCCAAACTTTTTTATTAACGAATTTGTAAGCTCATCAATATTTTTTGTGTCAAGTAGATCGAAAGCTGCAATAAATATATTATCTGCATTTTCTGCACAATTATTTTTTACTCTTTCCAATTCGTTTTCCCGGCGTGCCGAAATTATTATTTTAGCTTTTTCTTTGCTAAATAAATATGTTAAAGCCTCGCCAATTCCGGACGAAGCTCCTGTTATCCAAACTATTTTTCCAGTGTAATTCATTATTCTTGCAAAAGTAATTTTTCAAATTAGATATTTTGAAACTTATGGAAAATATTTTGTTGTACTGGTTTAAATATTAGAAAAATGGAATTACTTTGTGAATCATTTATCTTATTAATAATTCTGCAAATTTTGTGAATAAATATAAAATCATAACCAGCGATGATGGTTCAAATACAATTTTTCTGCCTGAGTATAATGAAAGCTACCATTCAACTTTTGGTGCAATTCAAGAATCGATGCATGTTTTCATAAAATCAGGTTTTTTAGAGATAGAGAAGCAAGAAATTTCTGTGTTTGAGCTTGGTTTTGGGACAGGTTTAAATACCCTATTAACATTTATTGAGGCTGAAAAACTTGGGAAAAGTATTGATTATCATGCAATTGAATTGTTTCCTCTAAAAAAAGAATTGGTTAAACAACTTAACTATTGCAAATTGTTAAGTCAAGAATGCGACCAAATTTTCAATAAAATACATGAAGTTGCTTGGAACCAAAGCGTAGCTATTTCTGACAATTTTAGTTTAACAAAAATAATAGCAAATTTCGAGAATTTTGAGTTTGCCGAAAAAATTGATCTTTTTTATTTCGATGCTTTTGCACCGGAAGTTCAACCCGAACTTTGGACAAACTCTATTTTCGAAAGAGTGTTCGATAACATGAATAAGAATGGAATTTTGACTACTTATTCTTGCAAAGGTTCTGTAAAACGAGCTTTAAAATCGGCAGGATTTCAAATAGAGAAAATTCCTGGACCAAAAGGTAAACGTGAAATCTTGAGGGCAAGGAAAATGTGAATTTGTAAATTTAATTGCAACTATTTTTATATCTTGCATCTATAATTTGAATAATTAAAAATATGGTTGTTGATCAACAATTAGTTACTGGCTGTAGAGCTGCTGATGAGAAGTCGCAAAGATTGTTGTACGAACAATTTTCTCCAACTATGTTTGGAATTTGTTTGAGCTATTGCACGAATCGTCAGGAAGCAGAAGATTATTTACAGGAAGGATTTATTACTATTTTTAATAAAATAGATAAATATTCGGGTGAAGGAAGTTTTATTGGTTGGATGCGAAGAATAATGATCAACACCGTTCTTATGGGGTTAAGGGCAAAAAAGATTGAAAATAAAGTTGTAAGCATTGACAAAATCAACGAATTAAATATTGATTCAAAAAGTTTTGACAATTCGGAATATTGCGGCGAAGAAATTAAGTCAACAATATTAGATGCCGAGTTTGACTCAAAAGAGATTCTCGAAATTGCTCACACCTTGCCCGAAGGATATAGAGCTGTTTTTAATCTTTATGTTATTGAAGGATATAAACATAAGGAAATTGCAAAAACTTTGGGTATAAAAGAATCGACATCGAAAAGTAAGCTTTTACGTGCAAGAAAACAACTTCAACAAAAGTTATTTGATATAAGCATGGAAAGGAAGAAAAAAAACAAAAGGAAATTAGTTTACGCATTTGCACCTTTGGCTATGAATGAAAATTTTAAATATATAGACGAAATATTAAAAAAAGCATATACTAACTTGCAAGCTACACCCACGAAAAATTGGTTGGATTTGAAGCAAAAAATGCAATCGTATGGGAATAAAACTTCAAGTATAGAATCTGCCCAATCAGAAATATCTAATTCTGGCATTGAATTACAAAATTCATTTTTAAGTTCAGTAAGTAATGCTGGTTCTACTTTTATTAACTTTTTAAGCACTCATATTATTTCAACTCTTAGCATCGTAACTGTTGCAACTATCGGAATAACTTACCTCTCCTTGGAGAATACCAATGATATTGAAAATAGTAGTATCTCAGTAAAAAATGCTGAAAACAAAAATATTATTGAAACAAAAAACCAAAATATTTTATCTACGGAAAATTCAAGTGTGAGCAATACGGAAAACGATATTATACATACAATAGAGGATAAACCTGAACACTCCACAAATATTGGCTCAATCAATGAAAATATTTTGCCCGATAATGTGATTATCGATACAATAAAAGTTCCAGTCAAAAAAACTATTTATAAGACAAAAACCATTAGAATTACTGATACAATCAGGAAACAAAAACAAATATTTAGAAACAAATAGTGCGATTTAAATACGGATTATGTTTGCAATGTTTTCTGAAAAAAAAACGAAATCTGATATGCAAAAAGCTAATCATTTTTATTTTTTAATATTAATGATTTTTTTATTTGTAATAAATTCAAATGCGTCAAATATTAAGAGTGTTTTTATAGGCTATGAACAATTTGTGATTGAGCCTGATACCATAATAGTTTACGATACAATTTATACATACGATACAGTTTTTACTTATCAAACAATTCATGATACAGTTTTTTACTACGATAGTCTATTTGTAGATGAGATTGAAAAAATGAAAAAAATAGAACATAAAAAAGCTGATTTGCGGGCAAACTGTTACGACAATTTTGATTTTGATTTTAGAAATTCAATAATACAGAAAAATAAAATCGAAAAATCGAATATTGATATCATTTGGGCTTACGGTATTAAAAGCTATAGAGCATCGTTTCCTGAAACAAATGATTTATATAAATTTCGGGAAAAAGCTATTCAATCTGCAAATAGCTTGAATATTGGTTTTAAATATAATTATAATATATGGAAGAAACTGTCGCTTAGTAGCGGATTGTCATACTCATTATCTCATGATAATTTTTCCTTCAGCTACGATAATCTGAACATTGATACATCTTTGGTAGCAGATATTTTTGAAAATATCCATAGCAATGTCGATTCAGTTTATTTCATCAATATTGATTCATTGTTTTCAATGGGCGATACTATTTGGGAAACATTTTACGACACTTCCTATTCATATACTTTTGATACCAATTATGTTGAAAAATATGATACAGTTTTTATAAATCATTCGAAAAATGCAATAAATAAAATAGAATATCTTCAAATTCCATTAATTGCTTCATGGTATTTCAATTTCGGAAATCTTAACTTCTCGTTAAGTAGTGGTATCATTAATGAGTTTTTAATCAGGCATAAAAAATACGAAGTTTATTTCGAAGACGATTTGTATTCAACAAAACTTCAAACAAAGAATGAACTTCAAAGCTATTCATTGTCGCTATATATCTCATGTCTTGCCGAATACAAGTTTTCAACTCAATGGAGTTTTTTAGTTGAACCTTATTTTAAGCAATCAATTTTCAACTTATATAAAAATGACGATTATAAATTAAAAACAAACATATCTGGCTTAAAAACAGGCTTAAGGTATTATTTCTGATATAATTATGAAAAGATTTGTTCTGATATTTGCTTTAACTATAATATTTTTTAAAGTTTTTGCATACCAATTTAAAATTGAGGGATTTGTTACCGACACTTTCGGCAATGATATTAATCATCACGAGGTTTATATCTATTCTTTATCTATGGCAGATGTGGAAAAAGTAGAAACAAATAAATCCGGCTATTATTCAAAAGTTTTTAACATTCCATTTGGCTACTTTCCAAAATTTTATGTTCAGTCATGGTCAAACTGCAATGGAGATTATTACAACCAAACCGAGACTTGTACTGCGTATCATGGTACAATAAATCTTGACTTTGAAGTTTGTAATCAGCATATTCCGCAACATGTCCATATTCCAAATTTTCAAATGGAAAAAATCAATAATCTTTCATACGGATTTATCAATACATCCTTTGGTTTTACTGACTCGGTTTATTGGTCATTTGAGTTCGATACAATTTCAACTGAATTTATGCCAATTATCAATTTTCCTGAAAAAGGGCTCTACGATATTTGTTTACAGATTTTTGATCATAATGATTTTAATGGAGAAATATGTGAAACTCTACCTATTGGCGAATTTGAATCGGCAGTAGGTACTGTTAAACATAATGGTATAAACTTGCAAGTCGGTATCATATATTTGTATCAAAGATGTAAACCCAAAACATTTACCTGGATTTCAAAATACGAAATTGTTAATGGAGAATTTGAAATTCCTCACATATTTTACAATCATTTTTACATTCAGGCAATACCGCAATTTGACATAAATTTCCCATATTTTCCAAAATATCTGCCTACTTATGTCGGAAATTCAGGAATATGGCAGAATGCAGACTCAATTACGATGCAATCGCCAATTCCACCTTTTACTATCGAACTAAATTCTTATGACGAAATGTTTTATGGAAGTGGTTCAATCTCCGGTACAATAATTCGGCATGATTCAGTTGATTTTAGTTTAGTGCCTATTTGGCTTACATATAACCATTTGCCTCCAGTTACAGTTTATTTATTGAATGATAATAATGAGATACTGGATTTTAGGTTTTTGGAAACATCTATGGACTTTGAGTTTTTGCAAATTCCATTAGGAAACTATCGTATAAAAACAGACGTTTTTAATTATATTCCTATTATTCATCAAATTAATTTATCGGAAGAAAACAAAAATTATATAGTCCCTGATATTAGAATTTATCAAGATGAGATATTGCTAAACACAGAAACAAACCTGAGTAATTTTTATTCATTTAATATATTTCCTAATCCTTCTAAGGATTTCATTCGCATAGAAAGTTCAGTTTTTTTACTTAGTGTAAAAGTTTTTGATCTACAATCTGTAGAAATATTTTGTGCTGAATCTATTAATTCGAGAACATATAATCTGGACATAAATGCCTATGAATTTGGCATTTATATTGTTGAATTAGAAACATATAATAATCAAAAATACAGAAAGAAAATAGTTAAAATAAAAAATTAGTGCAACTATTTATTAAACTTGCATCTTAAGGCTATAAACAAAAAATAAACGAATATGAAAAGAACATTTTTTTTACTAGGATTAATTTTTGCTGCAACAATTACCTTTGCACAAATCAACGGTGGACACGGTGGACACGGAAATCATGGAGGAAACGGTGGCGGCGGTAACGGCGGCAATGGCGGAGGTCCTGGTGGACCCGGCTGTGGAGATACCATCATTGTTGTAAGCGATACAATTATTTATTTGCCCGGTGATACAATTTTCACGCATTTTGGCGATACGATTATTGTTACTGATACAATTTTCGGACACGGCAATCATGGTGGACATGGCAATCATGGAGGACACGGTCATAATGTTGGCGATTCTATAATTTACCTACCCGGCGATACAATTTTCTGTCCTTCCGGTGATACTTTAATAGTATCAGACACAATTTTCAGTCATGGTTGGCATGGACATGTTGGTCTAAATGCAACAGATACAATTGTTCATTTACCTGGCGATACTATATTTACGCACTTTGGCGATACAATAATTGTTACTGATACAATTTTCGGACATGGAGGTTATGGAAACCACGGTGGACAAGGCGGACATGGAAATCATGGTGGACAAGGCGGACATGGAAATCATGGCGGACAAGGCGGACATGGAAATCATGGTGGACAAGGCGGACATGGAAATCATGGAGATCATGGTGGAAATGCTCAAATCTCTGATTCTTGTCTTTGTGAATACTACTCATCAATGGTAGAAACAACAAATCAGATGATTGATGAACAAAAAACAGCTTTAAGTATTGTAAACGAGATTACTATAAGCGGATTAAAATCATATCCAAATCCTGTAAGCGACAATCTGAATTTAGAGCTTGTTTCTGATATTTCATCATCAGCAAATATTAAAATATACTCCATCACAGGAAGTGTTTTATATAACGAAAATGTTGAGCTGCACCAAGGTGCAAATTCATTCCATATCAATGTGAAATTTATTCCACAGGGAAGCTATCTTATTACTATATCAACCCAAAATTCTTTGGAAACTTTACGATTTGTAAAATAGATTAATTGTTTAGAGTTATGAAAAAGGCTGTCTTTTATAGGCAGCCTTTTTTTGTATCATTAAATTTGTTTAAATAGTCAGTGTCGGGTACTTGAAGTTAATAATAAGCTTTCTCTGATTTTCGAGTTATTGTACACACGGATTGCAAATCCGCGATAGCTGGGGTTTAGCAAAGGTAAAAATTATTTTTTACAATTAAGGGTGGTTTTGTGTTGTTGGACGCACGGATTACAAATCCGCGATAGCTGGGATGCTTTAAGCTCGCACTAAAGAGAGCTTTCTATTGTTTCAATAACCAGAAAGTGCCATTTCTATCTAACTACTGATTTGATGATGATATTATCAAAAAATGAGAAAACTCATCATTGCTAAATCCTTTAATATTATTCATAGATAAGGAAGAAATATAATATTCGCCACTATTTAAATTCAGACATCGTATTTTAATCGCACAATCTTTTTTATTAGAATATATTTTACATTGGTATACAATATTTCCATCTGAATCGAAAAACAAAACTTTATCTCCTTGCCTAGCATCACAATTCATGACTGTATCTAGGCTTGGATATAGATTAGCAATTTCTTTTTGGGGAATAAAGAAAAAAAGTTTACCAGCATCCATTAATAACTGACGATGATAGTTATCAATTATTTGTTTTTCTTTATCAAATTCAGATTCATAAAAACAACTACAGGATGAAACAAGTAAAACAAAAAAGATCCATATAAACTTTGAAGAAAATTTAATCATTAGTATTATTTTTAGTTGGATTTGAATACATGTCGATATTAAAATTATCTTTTATCCTAAAGAAATTAATAAAACCACCCTGCTAGCGCGGATTTGCAATCCGTTCGTCCAAAATAGATAGAACCCAAAGATTTAAACGTAAGTCTTCAGTTGAGACATTTCTACAATAATTTCTATCAAATTAGGCAATTCCGCATAATTTAGTGCAGAACTAAATAAATAATCCTGCGGTTCTTGTACTATCATTTCTTGCACCGGATTTTGATGAATGTAATTTAGTTTCTCATAAAAAAATCATTAGTATAAATCACCTTTGCATGATTACTATCTTGCCAGAGTTTATACTTCTGCTCACGTTTTAAGTGCTCACAATATTTTTGCATAATGGCAAAAGCCACTCCCTTCTACTTTCCGGTTCGTTCTTTATTTGCCCAATTATCTTTTTCGATGTGAATTTCTTAAAATCTCGCAAAATATCTGAAAGACAAAAGCCTTCTGCTGCACTGCAAATCAAATGTAAGTGGCTGTGCATTAAAACCCATCCATAAATTTCCAGGCCTTTATTTCTCTGACAATATTTAAGTGAATCTACAATTGCCATTTTATGGTTTTTATGAGTAAAAACATATAGCCAGCCAACAGTTGTCATAGTGATAAAATATTCTTTGTCAGGTTCGTACATTTTATATTTATCAGACATTTAGCAAAGATAAATATATTTCTTAACAATTTAGCTTAGCACGTGTTCTTTGACGTATGGATTGCAAATCCGCACGAGCTGGGTTTAGGTAAAAGTCAGAATTACTAAATAGGGACTTTAATTAGGGTAAACCAAAATACTTGAATTGATCATTTTAATTTGGTATGCCTCGCCCGGCTTCATATTTCCAATATTATTAATTGAATAAATAGGCCAATAGACTTCTCCATTTTCATCCTTAGCAATATGAATGTTTGTTGCTATTGAATTGAACATCAAGCTAATTGAAGCTTCCGATTGTCGCAAATAGCCAACAATACTCCAACCCTGATTTAATGAAATTGGAGTGTTTTGCGGCTCCACAGCATTTCCAATAATTATAGTGCTTGTAGTCGCATTCATTTTTATTTGATAGCCTCTGCCAATAATATGATTCCCAATACTATTTACATTAAACTGTGGCCAAAAAACCAAGCCAAACTGGTCTTTTATTATTTCAAGTTCTTGAAGAATATTTCCAAAAATACTATCTAAAGTTGGTTCAAATGGATCAATATATGTTGAAAATAAATTCCAGCCCGAATCTATCTGAACAGATTGAGTTTGGTATGAAAATGCAAGTAGTTCTTCCAATCCACTTAAGCCATTTGTAGCGAAGGTGTTAGAGTTTGGGTAATTGTTTGTATTGTATGTTGCCTGAGCGTCATACTCCATGTTATTATTTGGAGTCCAAATTTTCCATTTGAATTCTTCGTTTTGAGAGTAACCATCATTCCCGAGACTTTCGCCATAAGTGGGTAACACAATTGATGTTCCTGCCCACATAGAAAAACCACCACAAGCCAAAAATCCCAACGAATCATAAAATACACCAATATAATCACCAATCGAAATTTGATTCCCATCAATAGTTAAGGCTGCTGTTTCAGGAATAATAATATTATGAATAATACCTGTATTAGCAAAAAACCAAGGAACTATGTTCGTGTAGGTACATGAACCATCATCGATTGTTGCATTTGGATTATAATTGTCTGCGCTTGAATCGGTGCAACCAAGAACATCGATAGAAATTGTGTCGCCTGTAATTGATAGAGTAAAATCGCCTGATGAATTATTATATCCATAAACTTTCACATAATAAGTTCCTGCAAATAAAGTGTCGAATACAATTTCGGATTGTAGTAAACAAAAGTCATCATTGTGGGCAATGTAATTTGAATCGCTGCAATTCTCCCAAATTTGAAGTTGAGTGTCATAATTGGAGCCACACAAAGAAACCACAACATTTGAATAAATTCCATCTACCGTAAAACTATACCACCATAAATAATAAGGAGATATTGAATTACTAACTGCGGGTTCATTTACATTTCCATAGATAAAAGAATTTGAACAACTTTCTCCTGCTTCAGTAATCCAACAATTGCCATCATCAACATTTGCATTCGGATTATAGTTAAAGGCAATTGGGTTTGTACATCCAAAAATTATTGAGTCGGTATCTAAAGTTAAATTCAAAATAAAATCAGTAGATTGTGGTGCAGGATAGCTTGATACAATAGCATAATACGTTCCCGGAAAAACTGCAATATTCTCGAAAGAGCCACCATTATATCCATATGCAGAGCTAATACAATTGTAATAATTTTCTGGACAATCATCTAATATTACCATCCCCGCCCAATCTCCAACAACAGAGCCACTTAAAGCGCCGGAATCTGATACTACAAATTCATAAACAATATCATCGCCGTTGAGCCAAGTTCCTCCACAATCTAAATTTTCGAAGTCGTCTCCATAATTTTCGGTAGTGCCCTGAAAATTAATTACCGGTAGATTTAAAATATATGGTATTTCGCAAGTTTCGCCTGGCAGATACAAAATGTTTTCTGCAGTAAAGGATAAAGTATCATTATTGTTTATTTGGTCGCCAGGCAATGATGTATAAATTGAAAAATTATAAACTTGATTTACAGAAAGATCGGCAATTGTTGAGAAGTAGAAATCGAGGGTATCCATTGGCAAAATTGTATCGCTGACGGTTTCACTAACTATAATAGTATCGTTGATGGAATATATTACAATAAAATTGCTGGCAGGATTTGAAGCAAAATTTGCTATTTCTACATTCACCATTTCAGAGTTTGTTAAATTATAGCCTGTAGTTGGTGAGTTAGCTGCCACAATGCTAAGGTCGTTAGTTGGTACAGAAACAAAAACAGTATCGCAAACCAAATTGCTTTGACAATTATTCAATGAAGTATAATAAATTGTTCCGTTCCATCGGCGTGGCGAAAATGTCTGCCCAAATGGATATTCTTTCCCTGCACCAGTAGTAATTTGCAAGTTTTCGTCTGCAAAAGTTTCTAAACTTGATAGAGTTGTATAATTCATCTCAATGGAATTGGTCGAACTTATGTATAAAGCATAAGTTTCTCCTGCATTCAAAAACAAGTTGCTTATGTCGATATGAGCCGGAACATCTGTACCAAGACCGGTGATAGCTTGGCTTTCTAAAAAGGTCCATGCTGTGGCATCTGTCTCAAAACCTAAATATGTGCCAGCTTTATAGTATATTTCAATTGTAGTTTCACCTGCATCAATATTTAGATCAAATCCATTAATAATTATGCTATTAATTATCGAAATATCAAACATATTACCATGGTGGTCGTTGTTGGCCGAAAAGATTGTGCTAAGAATGTTGGGAAATGTTCTCGATGCTTGAACAAAATATTCTGTTGTAGATAAAAGTATTGGAGTTTCAAATATGTTTGTAATTTGCAGAAATGAAGTGTCAATGCCGCTATACCATAAATGAGAAATTTCAGGATCGTTTGGCAGCAATTCTATGGTTGCAGTTTGTCCTGAAAAAATATTATAATTTGAGGCTGATGGAGCAGTTGGGTTCAGGTATGAAGTAATTGTTTTTTGTAGGGTATCATTCTGAAAAATTGGATCATTAGCTAAAAAAATAAATGTAGTAATTTCGAAATCTATTTCCGAAATTGTACTCAAATCAATAGATGTGCTAAAAGTATGATAATAAATTTCGCCAGGTAGAACTATGGCAGTTATAGGTTCTATTATTGCAGGAGCACCATCAATACTCATTCCCGCAATGAATCCTCCATTGATTTCCTCTCCATTATTTCTTATTTTAATAATTGTGTTTTCTTGCCCAAGTCCACATCCCGAGGAAGGAAATTCAATTGACAAAAGTTCGGCATCGTAGTGAGGTTGAGCGAAAAAGTCTTTGCAAAATTCATTGTTGTAAAATGCCGAATCGCCTAACATTTCTGCCGAAGCACAAATAGTGTTAAATCCTCCAGGAATCACTAAATTTGGCATTGTGATAGTATCAGAATCTAAACTTGCCAGAATACCTGTCCAATTTTGAGAAACTATTGTTCCATTATTAACTTGATATTTTAGTAAAATGGAACTAACTGTATCTGTTCCAAAATTTGTAATTACAATTTCTACCGGAATAATATCGTCAACAATTTCAATTTCCAGAGGATTAAGAATGGCTGTAATACCAACATCTAAGGCTATATTATCAACAATCTTGATATTGTCTATCGAAATGTCGCTTTGCCAGGTTTCGTTCACACCATCGCCTATTGTAGCCCGAAATCTGATAATTAGATTGTCAATGCCTGCATAATTTGAAAGATCAATTTCGGCGAATTCCCAACTACTTCCCTGGCTGCCAGAAATGTTCCATACATCATTTGTCCATACATCATCATTTATATCGATATGCAGAATTCCCATTCCGGCACCGAGCATATGATAATTGAAGCTAATTTGAGGTGAACTTAATAATGAAAAATCGCACAATGTGAGCAAAGAGGCTTCATCGCCAAAGATACGAGGTGAAGAAGATTCGGTATAAAAATAGAAATTGCCTGAAAATGCAGTATCGGGACCTGTATTTAATGAAGGCGTAGTTCCTGAATTTAATGTCCAATCAAAATCGTCTTCACTTGATTGAAGGAAATTTCCTATTCCGGTTTCGAAACTTTCTGTAAAAGGAAAATTATTTATTTCATCAATAATAATAAAATTCAAAATTTCAGAGAGTGTATCATTCAGCAAATTTTCATCGCTAATACCATTTGGTGAGCTTGTCCAGATTTGAATATTATGTGAAATTGAATTAAAATTATAGGAACCAATATTTATACTATCTTCTTGGTTTCCAGCTGATAGATTCCCATTCCAGTAAAATGGAACGCCTATATTTCCATCTGCTGACCAATTTATTGTTGCTGAATTTAATGTACTTAATCCATAATTCTTTAAAGAAATCAGTATGTCCGAATTGCCAGTAAACATTGGCAAATCTTCTAATGCTGAAACGCCTGCGTCATTTGAAGAAGGGCTATGTATATATAAGGTATAGTCCTCTGTTTCGCCCCAGGAATAATTTCCGCAAGGAGAAATTTCTGAAACTGAGTTGAAATTTGCATTTCCTCCAATTTCTGCCACAACTATGCGCATTCGTAAGGAATCTGAAATTGCCGAAACCGGAACTTCAATATTTTTATTATATGTAGTTGTGGGATTAACCAATTCTAATATTGCGACTTCTTCATTCTGATCATAGAAATTTCCGTTTCCGTTCCAATCAATAAAAACTTTGCCTCCTTTGTTGTAATTTCCGCCACAAGTGCCAATTGTGATATTCAAATTATATTCATTTAATGGAAATAAATCTGTTACCATGTAGGTAAAATCTGAATATGTTGCACAGATTCCGGCAGTATTATTCGATAAAGTATTAAAAACAACTTCATCAATTTCAGAATCTACGGAACTATTTGCCTGAGAATAGCAATATTCGGGATCGAATGATAATTGCACATTGGCAAAATATTCTACTAAATTTCCATCGGGAGGTAAATCGGGATTTGGGTTTGTATTGTCGCTATAATAATATATACTTTGAGCTCCAATGTTAGAAGGACTACATAAAAATTCGTCAGTGTTTAAGTGCCAACCAGTAGTATTTTCATCTATTGCAATAACTAAATTCGACACATTGCTGTAATAAAAAGGACTATCGAAAACAATTTTCATCATATTTTGTGATGTGGAAACAAATCCCGAAAAAACCGGATTTAGGGCAGAAATTGAAATCCAATCAGTATGATTTTCAAATGTGTCTTTTTCTGTAGTCCCCATATAAACATTTATTGAATCAGTCCAAATTGAGCCAGAATATTCGAAAATTATGGAGAAAATTGTACCTGATATTTCTATACTTGTTTGAGGATAAATTATTTGGCTATAAGTATATCCGTAATATGGCTCTATCGGTATATGTTGATTTACAATAGAATCGTTACCAATTGAAACATTTTGCGTAAATGCGGTATTTGATAGAAAAAAGATGAAAGTTGTAATGAAAATTACAATAATGTAATGGTATAATTTTTTCATTTTCTGAATATTTATTTATTCTAATTTTCAGTAATATAGATAGTTCAATATAAAATATTTCATTAGTAAAAGTAGTAATAATTTTAGCATTTCAGTATATTTTTAATTCAGACTTACATTTTAATCTGCATTATATAAGCTTTGAGAATTTTGTTCAATTTTCTTTTTAATAAGTTTAATGTTTTAAATTTGCAGGCAGAAAAAATTACTTCATAGATTTGTTTAATTTTATGAAATAAAAAAATAATTAAATAAAAATTGTTTTAAAAATTAATTTATATACTTTTGCACTCCCAAATTATTATTGAAATTTTATTGAGATGTACGCAATTGTAGAAATATTAGGTCAACAATTTAAAGTTGAAAAAGACAGCAAAATATTTGTTCATAGAATCGATGCGGAAGCAGGCGAGCAAATTGATTTTGAGAAAGTTTTATTGATAGACAACGACGGAGATGTCAAGCTTGGACAACCAACTATTGATGGTGCAAAAGTATCGGCAAAAATTCTTTCGCATATGAAAGGAGACAAAGTTCAAGTTTTCAAGAAAAAGAGAAGAAAAGGATATAAAGTGTTAAACGGGCATCGTCAGTATCTCAGTCATATTCAAATTGCTGAAATTGTATCGTAAGTTTTAAATGTAAAATCTTAAACACAAAATAAAATGGCACATAAGAAAGGAGCTGGTAGTTCAAAAAACGGAAGAGAGTCGGAAAGTAAACGACTTGGTGTAAAAATTTATGGTGGTCAGTTTGCCAGAGCTGGTAACATTATTGTTCGTCAACGAGGAACAAAACACAATCCTGATGTTAATGTTGGAATTGGAAAAGATCATACTCTTTTTGCTTTGACAGATGGTATTGTTGAATTTAGAAAAAGAAGAAATAATAGATCTTATGTTTCAATTGAGCCTATATATTCGACGGTTGAAGGAGAAGTAATTGTAGAAAATGAAATTACCGAAGAAGTTGTTGAAGAAAAAGTTGAAACCCCCGAAAATTAAGAGCAAACAGAATAAAGAATAACTTATTCAGAATAAAAAATCTCCTGTATTGATAATAGACTTGTCATAGCAGGAGATTTTTTTATTTAGGATAATTCTTGTAATTTCTTCAATTATAGAAAAATACATGTCAAATTGTTTAAATTTGAATTTGCAATATTCAGTTTAGAGATTTGTCAAGAATTTAATGAAATAAAATTATGCTTACAGTAAAATTTATCCTCGACAATAAAGAATTATTAATTGAACGACTATCAATCAAAAATTTCGATGCAGAGGGAATTTTTGATGAGGTGATTGCAGCAGATTTGCAAAGAAAATCGACACAACAAAAGTTAGATGAGATTTTATCGAAACTGAATAGCTCATCGAAACAAATTGGTCAATTATTCAAATCAGGTAAAATTGAAGAAGCAAATAAAGCAAAAGCGGAAACTGCTGAATTAAAAGAATTGTCGAAAGATTTGAACAAGCAATTGCCAATTGTTGAAAAAAAACTTCATGATTTTTTAACACTCATCCCCAATATTCCTCACGAAAGCGTCCCAAGAGGCAATAGCGAAGCAGATAACACAGAAATTGCAACTGGTGGGAAAATGCCAGAAATGTGCGAAAATCCTTTAGCTCATTGGGATTTGGCAAAAAAATATGATATAATAGATTTTGAATTAGGAAATAAAATTACCGGTGCAGGTTTCCCTGTTTATAAAGGAAAAGGAGCAAAATTGCAAAGAGCTCTAATCAATTTTTTTCTTGACGAAGCACAAAATAATGGATATGCCGAAATTCAACCTCCAGTTTTAGTAAATGAAGATTCTGGTTTTGGGACAGGCCAATTGCCCGACAAAGAAGGTCAAATGTATCATGTTGGAGCCGATAATCTTTATTTAATTCCAACCGCCGAAGTTCCTATTACAAATATTTACAGAAATGTAATTTTGAGTGCAAATGATTTTCCGATAAAAAATACTGCATATTCGCCATGTTTCAGACGCGAAGCGGGTTCGTATGGAAAAGATGTGAGAGGGCTAAATCGTTTGCACCAGTTCGATAAAGTAGAGATTGTAACTATTGCTCATCCTGAAAAGTCGTACGAAATTCTTAAAGATATGGTGAAATATGTTTCCAAATTGATTGAGAAATTAGAACTTCCATACAGACTGCTAAAACTTTGCGGAGGCGACCTAAGTTTTACCTCGGCACTTACGTTCGATTTTGAAGTTTTTGCAGCAGCACAAAAAAAATGGCTAGAGGTAAGTTCTGTTTCAAATTTTGAAAACTATCAGGCAAATCGGCTAAAACTCAGATTCAAAGAAGAAGGCGGAAAGAAAACAAAATTGGCACATACTCTTAATGGAAGTGCTTTGGCATTGCCCAGAATAGTTGCCGCCCTTCTGGAGAACAATCAAACAACCGAAGGAATAAAAATCCCAAAAGTCTTGCAAAAATATACCGGATTTGAGATTATTTCGTAGAATTATTAGTCTGAAAAATCAGATTGAAATTTGAATTTTATTGAATAAAAATTTGGTTTATAGCAACATTTACAATGAATGTTGATACTCTCGAAAATGCCTATTGTTTCATTGGAATGTTCCAGGATTGTTTCTTTGTAAAATCGAATAATTTTGGTATCTAATCAGTGTGTTTAAAGTGCTGAATTTATGATTATTGAAGTTTATTTTAACCGCAAAGAACGCTAAGTTATTGAATATTTTTTCTTTGCGAAAAATTACGATTTACATAGCGACCTTTGCGCTTATATTATTTATTTTGCTTTAGTTTAGCATGATACAATTTATTGTCATACACTGATTAGTTACTAATTTAGAAAT
Organism: Bacteroidota bacterium; assembly: GCA_018692315.1. Taxonomy (NCBI): domain Bacteria; kingdom Pseudomonadati; phylum Bacteroidota; species Bacteroidota bacterium. Next base: position 22,103 of record JABHKC010000188.1, read on the forward strand.
ATTTTTATCGTAAACTCAGAAGTGCTATTTTTAAGAAATACTGCCATTTCGCTCATAAACTTTTAAAAAGACAACTCATTGTATAAAATATTATTCACACAAGTTGCTACATATTTTAAATTATTTTGGCTACACTCATAGGTTTGCATTTTGTGGTAATCCAGAATTAATTTGACTTATTCTATTGGATTAATTTCCTTAAAGTCTAATCCGACTGTTGAAATTTTCAAATATTTTAGTATTTTCCCATTTTTAAATGAAAAATTATGAAATGGAGTTTATATATAGTACTGATGATTTTTGGAATATCTTGTACGAATAGTAATAAAAAAAATACTGTAGATTTTTCCGAAGTAAATGCCACAGAGTCAGATACAACTGTCATAGGTTCAAAATCTGTTTATATCGCAATAGCATCGATGACATCGCCAAAAGAAACACATATCTACTATAGCGATTTAATGAAATATATCTCAAAAAAAGTTGGATTTCCAATCTATATAAAGCAAAAAAAAACATACGAAGAAGTAAATTCTCTTTTAGAAAATTCTGAAGTAGATTTTGCATTTATTTGTTCGGGTGCCTATGTCGAAGAATACAAAAAGAGTGAAATCAGACTGTTAGTTGCACCTGAAATTGAGAATAAAACCTTTTACAATGCCTATATAATTGCTCACAAAGATTCTAAAATTGAAAAGTTCAAAGATTTCGAGGGCAAAAGTTTTGCTTTTACTGATCCGCTATCGAACACAGGCAGACTGTACCCAAAAAAGAAACTATTTGAGCTAAAGAAAAAGGAAGAAAGTTTTTTTCAGAAGACAATTTTCACATATGGACATGATATTTCAATTCAAATGGTAAATCGTGGGATTATAGATGGAGCATCTGTTCATGGTTTGATTTTTGATTATCTCTCATCTCATAATCCCGATAGAGTAAAAAATATTATGATAATTGAAAAATCTGAGGAATTTGGAATGCCGCCCATAGTAAGCCCAAAATCGATTACAAATAGCTGTTTCGATAGATATCAGCAGGTTTTTCTTGATATGCACAAAGATAGTATAGGAAATGCAATTTTGGAAAAGCTTAATATTAATAGATATGTTACAGTTGACGATTCTATATATAATAGTGTTTTTCAATTAAAAGAATATATTGAAAATGCTTCGTCAGAAAAAAGTAATTAGCATTCCACTTTTTTGGAAATTTGCTATAATATCGACCCTCATAATTGTTGTTTTTGGATCAACCAACATATATCTGTTGTGGTCTTCTGTCTATACTTCATTCGAAAAAGAAATAGACAAACGATGCAAGGTGTTAGCCAGAATTGTTTCTGAAAAGGCTTTAACACCAATTGTTTACGATGACAGATTGAGCTTGTATAAAATATTTGATGATATTACACAGAGCGATCCAAGCATATCTTATATTTTTATTTTAAATAATTCTGGAGAATTAGTCGCACAATCGTATGGCACAAAAATTCCGGGAAGTTTGCTAAAAATAAATTCATTGAAATCGGGCGAGTATAATATAAAGGTTATAAAAACTCAAAATTATAAATATCCGGTAATTCGAGATATTGCTTATCCAATCTTAAATGGCGAGGTAGGAGTTGTAAGAATTGGAATAGCCGAAGAACACATTCAGCAAGAAATGATAAAAGCATCGAACAAATTGCTTATCATGATAATTTCATTTTTCGTTTTTGGACTATTAGGAGCATTTTTCTTTTCATATATAATAACTTCTCCAATAAAAAAAATTAGTCAAAAAGCTCAGGTAATTGATTTGGGACATATAGATTCGGAAGATTACAATATTCAATTATCTAAAGTAAAAATTCCATTCAATTATACAATTGATGATGAATTAGATATGTTAGTCGAAAAATTTTCTGAAATGCTTATCCGATTGAAAAATAGTTATTTAGAGATAAAAGAAACAGAAATAGCATTGATTCAGGCAGAGAAACTTGCTTCTCTTGGAACTCTTTCGGCCGGTGTTGCTCACGAAATAAATAATCCAATTTCAGGAATAAAAAACTGTATTAACAGAATCATTAAAAACCCAAAGAATATTGAGCAAAATGCCAAATATATTGTACTTATAAATGAAGCTATTGAAAAAATAGAAAAAGTAGTGAAGCACTTATTGAGCTTTAGTCGAAAGCAAGAAATTGTGCTCGAAAAAGTAAATTTAAATTTGATTATTGAAAAAGCCATTCTACTTACAAAATTTAAATTACAAACTAGCAATATTCCTATAAAGATAGTATCAGACAAAGAAAATTTTGTTAAAGGAAGTTCTAACCACTTAGAACAAGTATTTGTTAATTTAATATTTAATAGTGTAGATGCTATTACTGAAAGAAAGGAGAAAGATCCATCTATTGATGGGAAAATTGAAATAGAAATCAAAAATATTTCCGACAAATGTTTTGTGCATGTTATGGATAATGGCAATGGAATCCCTAAAGATATTCAAAAGAAAATTTTTGATCCGTTTTATACCTCAAAAAGTGTAGGAAAAGGTACTGGCTTGGGTTTGTCTGTAACTTTCAATCTGATAAAAGAACATGGCGGAGAAATTCGATTTAGGAGCACAGTAGGCTTGGGCACTGAATTTGTAATTGAATTGAATAGTCATTCAAATTAATTAATTTATGAAGATATATGTTGTAGATGATGAACGAATTATAAGAGTTTCTCTTGCCGACGAATTACGAGATTTCGGCTTTGAAGTTTACGAGTTTGCAAACGCTAATTCAGCACTCATGCAAATGCAAAATGTGTTGCCAGACATTGTCATAACCGACCTAAACATGCCAGAGGTTAATGGTATAGAATTTCTGAAAAGAATAAAAAAATATAATCAAAATATCTATGTAGTTTTAATGACTGCATATTCCACAGTTTCTACAGCTATTGATGCAATGAAACTTGGAGCCTACGATTATATAGAAAAGCCTTTCGACAATAAAAAAATGCTCATGATTTTAGAACATATCAATGAGCTTAAACAGGTAAAAGATGAGAATAGAACACTAAAAATAAAGTTGAAGCGCGACTACGATTTTTCATCATTTATCGGAGCCAGCCAACATATTTTAGATGTTTTTAATTTGGTTAAGATAGTTGCACAAAAATCAACAAGTGTGCTGCTCGTTGGCGAAACCGGAACAGGAAAGGAATTGCTTACAAATATTATTCATTATAATAGTGATAGAAGCAAAAAGCCATTGATAAAGGTAAGTTGTGCTATTTTAAGCCGAGAAATATTTGAGTCGGAGCTTTTCGGGCATGAAAAAGGTGCATTTACCGGTGCTATTGCCGATAAGGCTGGAAAATTTGAAATAGCAAATGGAGGAGTACTCTATCTCGATGATATTGATGATGTTCCTTTAGATTTGCAAGTCAAGCTATTAAGGGCTCTTGAAGAAAGAGAAATTGAAAGGGTAGGAGGGAATAAGATTATAAAAATTGATATTAGGCTTATTGCATCAACAAAAAGGGACCTTAGAAAAATGGTTGATGATGGGGAATTCAGAGAAGACTTATTCTATAGATTGAATGTTTTTCCAATAAACTTGCCACCATTACGTGAAAGACCCGGCGATATTGTTAAATTGACAAAGCATTTTGTTTCCATTTTTTCTAACGATAGTGAGAAACAAATTGATAACGAAGTGTTTGAGGTTTTGAAAAAGTATCCTTTTCCGGGTAATGTGAGAGAATTACGTAATCTAGCCGAACGTTTGACACTTTTAAGTATGGAAAATAAAATTGATGATAGTATAATTCCATATGAAATTAAATTTCCGGGATTCAAGCCCACTTATTTCACTTTCAACGAAAAGTCATTAAATGATATTCTTGAAGAAGTTGAAAAAAGTGCTATTCTCAGTGCATTAGACAAATCTCGTTGGAACAAATCGAAAGCTGCAGATTTATTAGGGCTTCCTGCATCAACACTTAAATCGAAGATAACTAAATTTGATTTGTAATTTTCCCTTTTGAAGTTTTTAATTTTGAACTGTTTTGGAAATTGTACAGTGTGAATAGAATTCTATTTTCAGTACCCTTAAATTGGAATATTTGAGCGACAAAAACTCGTCAATATCGACGAAATTTAGTCGCTTTTTTGTTTCTTTTAATTCCGTAAAAAAAAATAATATAAAAGAATAAATTATTTTTTCCTTTCATACCGAAACATTGAGCTTATCATGCCATTGCTCTATTTTTTTTATCTTTTGTAGGCATATTATTTGAATGCAGGCATGCAATTAAATTTTTAATAAACTAAATTATTAAGTATGAAAAAGTATTATGTGTTTTTAACAACCATTCTTTTTTTGAGTGCCTCATTGTTTATAACAAGCTGCTCTGATGATGATGATGACCCAGTAGTTGATCCGGGTGAAAGTTCAACAGAACTTCTTGTGAAAAAGTTTTCTGAAGCTCCAACCTTAGATGGTACTGTAGATGATATGTGGGCTGAAGCTCAAAAATTGGTTGGAACTACTGAAGTTCCAAACTTAGCAGCAAGAGGAACTTATTTGAATGGCGATGGTGAAGGTATTGAGGAAGATCTAGGATTGTTTGATCCATATACAGGAGAAACTTATGACTATACAATGCGTGCAGGCTATTCAGGAACTGACATTTATTTTTTATTAGAATGGGAAGATGCTGATGATAGTAAAGACAGACAATCTTGGTATTTCGATGCTGATGATAATTTGTGGAAAGGTGAACATAAATATGCTAACCACGATAATGACAAATTTTACGAAGATAAATTTGCATTTTTATTCCCTATTGGTGAAGTATCTGGTTTCAATGCTTCAACTTGCTATGCAGTCTGTCATCAAAATTTGACTCTGGAGAATCCAAAAGACAAACATACAAGACATTATACTCTTGTTGATGGTGAAAAAATTGATATGTGGCATTGGAAACGTGTAAGAGGAACGTATCTTGGACAGGTTGATGATCAAATGATGAACTATGCTGATCCTACCGGATCTTCTGCAAATGGAAGACATGGAGATGGAACCGGACAAGGTGGATATTCTGGAAATTCACAAACTTTAAATAATGGTGTTGCTGACGTAAGTGTACCATTGTATATTATACCTGATAAAACTGATTACTACTGGATTAGCCAAGATGATATAGACGATGGAACGGCAAAAATGGTAACTGCCGTTGATAACTTTGGTGTATTAACTTATGATGGTGGTACAATAGATCCTTCAACAGGTGGATATGAACAAGGAACTGGTGTAAAACGTTTCCCAAGTGTTACAACAAGAGCATTCACTTTGGGCCGAGCTGATATTGATATTCGTGCAATCCATACAGGAACTGGCTGGGTTTGCGAATTCACTCGAAAATTAGACACAGGCGATGAGGACGATGTAGTATTTAATATTGAAGAAGAAATAGCTTTTGGTTTAGCTATTTTTAATAATGCAGCAATTGCTCATGCTGTTAAGCCAAATTTAAATATGAAATTTGAGCAATAGTTTGTTAATTAGTTAATGAAAAAAAGAACCTGCGAGGAGGGCATTATTTATCAATCGCAGGGTCTTTTTTGAAAATACAAATTTGCCGATCTATTTTAAAGAGAGCTTTTCATTTATAGTCATGATAAGATCGCAGAATTTATATACACAGTTTAATAAGTTAGTTAATTCAAGTTTCGCACTTTCAAAATTGCAAAAAATGCTAATTTCAATGGTTTGTAAATCTACCAATTCTATTGGTTAAAACTCTTTTAAAATGAACTTTACTCCAGGAATTCCAATTGTTGATATAATATTGTTTTTTCTTTAATTTTTTAATGATAAAAAAGTAACGAGTCCAATAGCTATCGGAATTGTTTCGATTGAAACAACTAAAGGAATAACTATTTAAACTGAATTTAATTATGAAGAGGAAAAATGTACTATGTGAAAAAATCTTATTATTTGCACAGAGTTATCCAAAACGGCTTACTTTTTCAAGCATATCTATATCTAATATCTCAAATTCATTGCCATTAGATTTAATTATTCCATCATCTTTAAATGTTTTTAGAATTCTTATCATACAAGCTTTTGAAGTAACAGTGAAATCTGCCAGTTCCTGCCTCGACAATAATGCATCAAACGATTTTTCTTTAAAGATAGTTCTCGATAAATACAACAGACCATCTGCTACTCTGCCAATGGCTTTTTTTTGCGATAGTTCGTAAAAACGATTCAAGGTATTGGTTGCTCTTCTTGAGAACTCTTTTATAAATCCGTCCGAAAAATCACGATTGTTGAAAACCAAGGATTTAAAATCGTTTTTGTTGATATAACATACCTTCATATTAGAAAGAGCTGAAACAGAGTAGCGTGAAACTTCTCCGTAATACAGACCCGGTCCGTTTAACATTGTTACAGGTTTTGAAATTGCATGGACTAATTCTTTCCCACTATTTCCTTCAATGTAGATTTTTGCAAAGCCGCTTACTAAAAATGCAACATATGAAATTGGCGAACCTTGTTTTATAATTGTATCTCCTGCCCGATAATTAGTTTCAAATCTATTTTTATTAACCAAATTAAGTTCATTTTCAGATAGATGCTTGAAAATATCACATTTCAGATCACAATCTATGCAATTAGTTGAAATCATATCTTCCATACAATAATGTAATAGTTAAGGATGTAATATTCAAAAAAATTAAAAAACCTTATATGGTGTCTCATTTTATTAGTTCATTACAACATTAATAATTTATAAATTTTAAGTACAAATATATATAATAATTTATTCTCATTGATATATATCAACAAAAATATGATAAAAAATATTAATATTACAAAATAAAATATGTAATACACATATTATTATCATTATTAATGTGATAATTGTCAACTAATTTTCTTGCTTCATGAGGTTTTTATGATTAACATTGACATCGTTTTGTTTAATAAAAACTGCACTATAAATGCAGGTAGAGTATATTGATTTTAAATTATTATTAACTAAAAATTAGATTATGAAAAAGTTTAAAAGTTATTATTTCTTCAGTTTTTTAGCTATTACATTTTTTAGCTTATACATTGTAGGCTGTACTGGAGATGATGGACCAGCTGGACAAGCTGGAATGGATGGTGAGGATGGTACTGCAAACTGTCTTACATGCCACAACGAAACAATGGACCTGAAAACCAAAATTTTACAGTGGACAGAATCTGGGCATGGTAGCGGAGATTCTTATGCAAGAGGTTCAAGCTCAAGTTGTGCAGAATGTCATGCTCATGAAGGTTTTATGCAACTTATTGCTGGCGAGGAAGTAACAGGTGCTGCTTTTCCAACCCCTGTTGGATGTAGAACATGCCATCCTATTCACCAAGCATTCACAATGGATGATTATGCTATTAATACTGTTGAGGCGGTTACACTTAGTGGAGAATATAGTGTTGGAGTTGAAGTTAATATAGGAACCGGTAATCTTTGTGTTAACTGTCACCAATCCAGACTTCGTGAATACGGAATAGAAATTGATGGAACTGGCGACCTTACAATAGCAAGTCATTTTGGCCCACACCACGGACCTCAAACTAATGTTTACGTTGGTGCTGGATTATTCGAAATTCCAGGTTCTGTAGCTTATACCAACTCAGTACATGCTAGTACTATCGACAACGGTTGTGTAACTTGTCATACAAACGAAGGAAATCATACTTTTGAAGCAAGCGAGGACGCATGTGCTGTATGTCATACCGATTTTGATGATGATTTTGATTACCGAGGTGTTCAAACTGATTATCATACAATATATGATACCTTAACAAGCTTATTATTAGCAGAAGGATTGATAGAGTGGGTTGAAGAGGATGAAATGTACGAAGCTATTTCAGGTGAAGTTACTACTCATAACAAAGCTGGTGCTCTGTTCAACTGGGTAGCTCTTGGAGCAGAAGACGGCAGTTTCGGAATTCACAATACCGCATATTCAATGGCTGCTCTACAAAATTCAATTGAAGTATTTAATTAATCTATGGCAACTGTATATTTTTGGATTACAGTATAAATGTTTTAACATACATAGATAATTTTGCATTGGCAAGGAGTAAAATCCTTGTCTATGTATTTTTAAAGCAAAAATTTTGTATCCTTTTAAGGATTTTCAAATAATAAATATGTAGATATAAACCTGTATAAATAATGTAATAATCAATTGAAATTTATTATGAAAAAAAATTATTTAATCAATGGATTTGTTTATGCAATAATTTGCTTTGCTTTGTATTCTTGCGAATATGAAACTGTTCAACCAATGGACCTTCAGCAAACCGATCCAGTTAGTTTTTCAGAACAAATAGCTCCTATTTTCGAAAACGCATCATGCACTAGTTGCCACAGCGGTGCAGTATCGCCTGATTTGACAATTGGAAATTCATACAACAGCATCAGCAGTGGAAATTTAGTTGATGTAGACAATCCTTCGGAAAGTATAATTGTTATGAAAATAAATGAAGGACATGGTACAGCAAACGACGTTTCGCCACCTGACAGAGCATTAATTCTACAATGGATTGAAGAAGGTGCACTGGATAATTAAATAAGCTTTAATTAAAATCTATTAGAAATGAAAAAAAAAATAGCTAACAGTATAAGTATTTTGTTGATTTTAAGTATATTATTTTCTGTATCAACATTTGCCCAAGGTGAAAAACCAAAGAAAAAACCTGTGGATGATAAACCTGTACGCTTTGCTTGGAACGGTGAATTATTGATAGATAATCAAACACCATTAATGCAAAATCCAAAAACATTGCAACTCATTATTCATCACCGTTTCGGAACATTTGGAAATGGCATGTCTGACCTGTATGGAATATATGCACCCTCGAATATCAGGCTTGGTCTGAATTATGGTATAAGCGATTGGCTGACCGTGGGTTTTGGTACTGAAAAGAACAATAAAATGCAGGAACTTAATTGGAAAGTCAAGCTTTTGAAACAAACCAAATCTGGCCGGATTCCTGTTGATATAACATACTTCGGTAATGCGGTAATTGATGGCAGGGATGAAACTTTTTTCGGTGCTACCTATTCTTTCACAAATCGGTTTAGCTATTTTAATGAATTAATTGTATCAAGAAAAGTTACAGATAAAATATCCATATTGCTTGCAGGCTCATACTCACATTTCAATATGGTTGATACTGCTACAACTAATGGAATAGGAAATGATAAAGCCGGTTTGACGTTTGGTGGTCGATACAATTTCCTTAATGATTTGTCATTTATTTTCGAATATGATTATCCATTTGATATTAAGGGAACTGAAGAATATCCGGCAAAACCTAACCTTGGTTTTGGACTGGAAGTTAGTACCAGCACGCATATTTTTCAGATTTTTGCAGCACAATATGATAATATCATCAATCAGAAAAATTTTGTTTTTAATCAAAATGATATGACTGATGAAGGATGGTTGTTAGGTTTCAATATCATAGTCAGGTTTTGATGAATTAAATTTTTTGGAACAGAACAAACTAATAGGTTTTAATATGAACAAAAAGCAGAAAGCTAATGAATCGTCAAGAAGGAAATTCCTTAAAATTGGAATTGGAATTGGTGCAGGTTTAGCAACAGGATTAGGCAGCAGAGAATTGCTGGCTTCAGATTCAGAAATAGAAAAAAAAACAGGGAAGAAAGTTAAATTGTTAACAGCGGAAGGTAAGCTGGTTGAAGCTGATGAATCTTCAATAAGTTATAAAACTGTAAAACCTGCTCTTGGTGAAGAAGCGAAAGAAGGATTGCCTAATAGGAAATTTGTAATGGTAATAGATCTGGCAAGGTGCAAAAATGCCAGAAAATGTGTTGATGCCTGCCAAGAAGGCCATCATTTACCCAAGGATCATGAGTGGATAAAATTATATCTTTTACAGGATTCTGAAGCTACTGCACCATATTGGTTTCCTCGTCCTTGTTTTCATTGCGACAGTCCTTTGTGTGTTAGTGTTTGCCCTGTGGGTGCAACATACAAACGAAGCGACGGAATTGTGCTTGTAGATAATCAAAGGTGTATAGGATGCAAGTTCTGTATGACAGGATGTCCATATTCAGCACGTGTATTCAATTGGACTGAGCCACATGTTGAAGAAAAAACAAAAGAAGAAATAGGGCCTTACTCGCCGGAAACAAATTTTCCTCCTGTTGAAGGTACAGTTGGGAAATGTGTTTTTTGTGCCGATAATCTCAGAAATAATAAATTGCCACGTTGCGTTACTGCATGTCCTATGGGTGTTATTTATTTCGGAGATGTACTTGAAGATACGGTTACAAACGGCTCAGATACTATACGTTTAAGTACATTACTAAAAGACAAAAGTGGCTATAGGTATCTTGAAGAATTAGGTACTCAACCCTCAGTTTATTATCTGCCTCCGGTAAATCGTAAATTCCCGGTTGAAAGAGGTTTTAAAGGTCTTGAGCCGGAAGTAAAGGAAAGGTATTCAAATACTCAGTATATGAACAAACAAAAAGACAATGAATAATTCGAAAGTTGATCAGTTATTGAAGGAGTTTACACCTGAGCTTGAGAACACATCTAAATCATGGTACTTTATTTTCCTAATTTGCATATTGATTTTTGCTTTTGGAATATATGGACTTGTTACTCAAATTACCGAAGGCCATATTGTTACTGGTATGCGCGATCATGTAGTTTGGGGAGTTTATATAGTTAATTTCATTTTCTTCATGGGATTAAGTTATGCTGGAGCACTCATTTCCGGTGTTTTACATTTGTTTAAATCAGAATGGAGAAAACCAATTATAAGGATGTCAGAACTAATTACAGTTATTTCACTGGTGATTGGTCCGGTATTTATCCTCTTTTGTATCGGACGTCTCGATAGGTTACATTATCTGATTATTTATCCTCGAATTCAGTCTCCTATTACCTGGGACGTAATTGCTATTTCTACAGATATTATCGGGTGTTTTATATTTCTCTATTTGTCATTTATTGAAGATTTTGCTTATCTTAGAGATTATAAAAACCTGAATGTTAAACCATGGAGAAAGAAGATTTATAGAATTCTTTCTTTAGGCTATAAAGGTACTATCATACAAAAAGCACGCATAAAAAGATCTAAAAATATAATGGCTGCTATGATCATTGCAATTGCAATTATTGTATATTCGGTATTAGCCTGGATTTTTGGTGTTACACTTCAGCCAGGCTGGCATAGTACTATTTTCGGACCTTATTTCGTTATTGCAGCAGTTTATTCAGGGACAGGGCTGTTAATTATAATTATGTGGATATATCGTGAAATTTATCACTTAGAAGAGTATATAACCCTGAAACACTTCGTTAATATTGGCACTCTGTTGCTTATTGTTGGTGCATTTTACGGATATTTTACTTTTAGCGATTATCTGACCAAATGGTACGGTTCAGTAAAAATGGACAAAAAATTAATTGATGCTCTTTTTACAAACTACTATGGGTTGTTTATATTAGCAAATTATGTAGGAGTTTTAGTACCTATAGTTGTAGTTGGTTTCCGTCGCTTTCGCAACATACGTAATATTACTATTAGTGCAGTAATAACTGTAATTGCACTTTGGGTTAACCGTTTTCTAATTGTGGTGCCAACACTTGAAACTCCTTACATTCCAATTCAGGATACAAGGTCTGAATGGCTAACTTATTCATCTACATGGGTGGAATGGTCATTAACAATGGCCGGAGTTGCGGTATTTTGTATGTTATTTATGCTGGCAACTAAACTGGTTCCAATAGTTTCTATATCGGAGCTTGCCGAAGAAAATGAGCGTGGATTAATGCGTGAATAAGCAAAAAAAAGAAAAAATGAGAAATCAATATTATATATCACAATTGTTCTTTATTCTGTGTTTTTTTACAACAATTGTTATGGTAGCTGAGACAGAGGCTGAGGAAGTTGAAATACTTGAAATATATTCAGATATGTCTTATCTAAAGCAAAGTGACGGAAACATGCAGTTTACTGTAGTGTTTACATTTGATGGAGAAGAAGATACTGAAGCTGTATCGAATGTACCTGTAAGTTTTTATACAAATGAAGATGAACCAGTTAAAATTGCTGAGGTATATACAGATATGACTGGTACAGCAGTTCTTCGAATTGCTCCTGATTATAAATTTCCTTTAAATTATGATGGCTATTTTTATATTAAAGCTGTATTTGATGGAAACGAGAAATTTGAAGGTAGTGAAAGCGAGATTAGCTATATTGATATTTCCTTGGATTTAAGTTTTGATGAAATAGAAGGAAAGAAGTATATAGTTGCAAAAGCGTATAAGCTGAACAAGAGTGGAGGAATTGAAGAAATTAATGACGAAGATGTATTTTTTTATGTGCCCCGCATGTTTACCCGATTACCAATTGGCAGTGGCTATTTGGAAGAAGGAAAGGCTTTGTTGGAATTTCCTACAGAACTACCTGGAGATACAATCGGAAAAGTTACAGTAGTAGCAAGAATTGAAGACCATTCCGTTTTTGGAAATGTAGAGAAAATATCTTCAGTAAAGTGGGGTATTGAAAAAATTAATACCTATTCTGAAGACCATCGTGCTCTGTGGACAGAGATAGCTCCTAAATGGATGATGATTACGCTAATGATCATGCTTTCAGGAGTTTGGGGGCATTACATTTATACAATTGGTCAGTTATTTAAGTTAAAGAAAGATGCTTAATGCTATATAAATATTATTAAACTTTAATTAATGGAGGTAATTATGAAATCTAAACTTAGAATTATGTTAGTGAGTACTTTTGTACTGGCTTTGTTTGTTGTGATGCAATCTTTTATTGTATTACAGGAAAAACCGAAAGAGTGGAAAGTTCCGACTAAATATCAGAAAATGGAAAATCCTACAAAAGGGGATGCTGATCTTAAAGTTGGGAAAATGCTTTACAATAAAAATTGCAAGTCATGCCACGGTAATAAGGGACTGGGTGATGGCCCTAAAGCAAAAAAACTTGATACTTTCCCAGGTAACTTTTCTAAAGACCTGAAAGGGCAAGCTGATGGATCGATATTTTATAAGTCATTATTTGGCAGGGATGAAATGCCCAATTATGAAAAAGATATTCCTGATGAAAATGATATGTGGAATATCATTAATTATATGAGAACTTTTGAGAAGTAATTAAAAACTGTCTTATCAAATGGAGTTGCATGGTTTTGCAACTCCATTTCTCTTTTATTATTAAAATCTAAACTAGTGTTAAGTATGAGAATCTTTCTTTATAAACACATCCTAATTATATTTGTGTTAGGTGCATTAGTTGCAGTTGCCCAAGATGCTGAAACTTCGACAGAAGTGCCTGACTATGTTATTGAAAACGAAGGATGCCTTAAATGCCATGGGGAGCCAAAGTTTAACATGTACAACAGTGATTCTTCCTTGGTTTTTAAGAAACAAATGCACCACATAATTAACAAGGAATTGTATTATGATTCCTTAGCTGTTCATCGTGAATTTAAGTGTATTGATTGCCATTCAGACGAATTTTACGACTTTCCTCATTCGTTAGATGTCAGGTTTGAACCTCCATATACATGTATGGATTGCCATGAAGGTGATGAAGATTATATTCAATTTAATTTTGAAGGAATTGCTGATGAATATATGGCCAGTATACATCATACCACTTATAATGATGATTTTAGCTGCTGGAAATGCCATAATCCACATGGTTATATACTACATGCCAGGAATGATAAGAATGTAAAAGAAATAGTTAAATATAACAATAATGTTTGCCTTAGCTGTCATACTAATGTTGACAGGTTTGAACTGATTTCAGATCATAAAACAATGGATATAATAAGCAATCATCAGTGGCTTCCAAATCAAGTTGCGCATTTCGAAAGTGTAAGATGTATTGATTGTCATACAAAAGTAAGTGATACTACATTGATTGCACATGAGATACAGGGAAAGGATAAAGCAGTAAAAAATTGTGTTGAATGCCATCAACAAAATTCGCATTTGATGGCCAGTCTTTATAAGTTTAGATTAAAAGAGAATAGAATGCAGAACGGTTTTATGAATGCTGTTATTCTAACTGATTCTTATGTGATCGGTGCAAATAGAAATCTGTCACTAAATAAGGTAAGTATCCTGATTTTTATTTTTACACTCGGAGGAATTTTATTACATGTAATTTTAAGGGTTTTTACATCAAAAAAATAAGAAATCATGGCAGATGAAAAAATATATTTATATCCTGTATGGATCAGGATATGGCATTGGTTTAATGCTTTGTCGTTTATTACACTTACAATATCAGGTTTGAGCATGCAATATTCAAATATTGATTTCACAATATTACCTTTTGAATTATCAGTTACACTACATAATTTTTCAGGTATTGCTGTAATTATTCTGACTACTTTTTTTATTGTTGTAAATCGTTTCACCCGAAATGGTGATTATTATAATATAAAGTTAAAATCTCTGGCTACAAGACTTACAAATCAGTCGAAATATTATTTATTTGGAATATTTAAAGGAGAGTCATGCCCATATCCTGTTAGTTTGGAAAGGAAGTTTAATCCTTTACAACGGCTAGCATATGTATTGGTTATGTATATATTCTATCCTGTTTTAATAATTTCGGGAATAGGATTATTTTATCCGGAATTAATACCTATGAACTTCTTAGGATTGAACGGCATATTATTGACAGCAATCTTACATGCAACATTGGGATTTATATGTTCATTGTTCCTTATTGTACATGTATATTTATGTACTATGGGTAAAAAACCAGGTTCGCTTTATAAAGGTATGATTACTGGATACCATCAGTAGTATTCATTTTATTAACTACTCCCGGACCAAATAAACAATTCCAGGAATTTCAATTGGATTATCATTTAGGTCTTTGCCAGAAATTATGTAATAGTACATTCCGTTTGAGGCTGGCGTACCATCGTAAATATTTCCATCCCAACCTTTATTTGTATCTGCCCATTCATATATTTTTTCACTTCTTTTGTTAAGAATTATACAACGAAAGCCGGAAATTGAGTTTGTTTTTACTGAAAATACATCATTTTTGCCATCACCATTTGGTGTGAAAATGTTTGAAACTTCTGCAATTTTGCCATTTCCTGCAATAATTTCACTTATTTCAAGCGAATCGGTACAACCTGCGTTGTCTGATATTTTTAGTTTCACAATATATTTTCCTGCATTCAAATATAAATTTTCAGGATTTTTATTGTTGGAATAATTTCCGTCTCCAAACTTCCATTCATAATTAATTTTCCAGTTACCCGAAATAGCCTCTCCGTTTATAGTTGATTTATTTCTAAAATATACAATTGTTGGAATTGTTTTTTCGTAATTAGAAATCTCGAAATCGGCTTTTAGTTTTGGTGGCTCAGTCAGTTTTTTAGAATTGGATGAACTACAACCATTTTGGTTTTTCGTAGTTAAAGAAATAGTGTGTTCGTTGCTATTTTCCCAAAACAAACTAATTGTATCTTTAAAAATGTCGCTAAGTCTATTTCCCGTAAGGATGCCATCGTCAAAGTCCCATGAGTAGTTTCGTATCTTTGGGTCTTTTATCAAAATTTTTGCAATTCCACCAAAGCATTTTATTTTTTCGACTATAATAAATTCGGAATTAGGAATATCCAAAAAATCAATTATCACAGGATTTTCTGTACTGCAAGCAGAATTCGTTTCAGTCCAAATGATTTCTTTTTTGCCAAATTCTGCTGAACTGAATTTTGTTTTCGTGCTGGTATGATTTTGAGCTACAATGTTTTCGGGGAATTTCCAAAATCCGGATTTGCCTTGAGAATTAAGCGTAATTTCAAGTCCGCAAATTTCCTGCGATTCAATTTTTTGAACTTCAGGAATTTCTACAAATTCAATTTCAACTTTTGCAGAAACAGATTTTTCATTCAGGTTTTCAGTCCAAATAAATTGATAAACACCATATGAGTTTGCCTGAATTTTTGCATTTGGGTCGCTATTTGCATTTTTATATTTGTCTGAATTGAATTGTATATTTTTTGAACTACAAGTCCAAATTGCTTTGGAATTTTTATTTGTAAGAATTGCATTCAACTGAAAATCTTGCCCGCAAATTATTTCATTTTCTCCGGCAGAGGTTTTCAGAAGTTTTGTTTTTTTCTGGTTTTCAGAAGTTTGAGTAGGAGATTTTTCAGTATCCGGTTTTTTCGATATAGTAGATTTAATATTTGGTTCATATATTCTATTTTCCACTGCAACATTTTGGTTTTTCAATGGTCTTGAATTTGTAATTTTATTTTCCTCAGAAAAATTGCTATAAAAAAACATCGAAGAAACTATAGCTATTGCGGAAATTCCTAAGATTAAAAACCGATATTTTGAAACAAAACCAGCCTTAGGCTTTATTCCTCTTGTAGCCTTTATTTTGTCTAAAACACGATTGGGAGCTTCAGGAGAATAATTCTCGAATTTGTCTCTAATCGTTTTTTCAAATCTATTTTCAGTAATGTCTTCCATTTTTCAAATCAATATTATTGCTTGTTGGCAATCTTTAGTTCTTCCAAGATTTTTACTTGAAGGTGTTTTCTTGCCTTTGCAAATTGTGTTTTCGAAGTACTCTCAGAAATATTCATTATTTCGGCAATTTCACGATGTTTGTATCCTTCAATTGCAAAAAGATTGAACACCATTTTGTATCCTTGAGGCATGCTTTGAACAATTTGCATTAGCTCGTTTGTCGATATTTTCGAGATTATTTCGTTTTCGAAAATCAAACTGTCGCCAAAATTTTCTAAATCGTAATCGTCTGAGTGGCGTTTATTTTTCTTATAAAAATTTATTGCTGTGGTAACCATAATTCGCCTTAGCCAACCCTCGAAAACTCCTTCGAATCTAAAGTGCTTCAAATTGTCGAGTACTCGTATAAACCCATCGTGTAAAAGATCTTCTGCTTCCATTTTGTTTTTGGCATATCGCAGACAAATACCAAATAATTTAGATGAAAAGCGTTTGTATAATTCATCTAAAGCTTTTTCGTCATTTTTTAAACATCCTTTTATTAATTCTTTTTCCTTTAGCATTTTTCAGCTTTACCAATTGACAATTTGCTATTGTAAATAGTTGTACGTGATTATGGAAAGAAATTGGAAATTCGAAACTAAAAATCTTAATAATTGTAAATTTCTATATCTTTAGATTATTGAAAATCTGAAAATTAGCAAAATATCTAAGTCAAATAAATTAAGCATTATTTCCGAAGCCCACTAAAATCCCAAATCCCCAATTTCTAATTTCCAATTTCAATTTCAACACTAACCGGACAATGGTCTGAATGAAAAACCTGAGGCAAAATTGAAGCCGATTTTATTCTATCTTTAATTGTTTCAGAAAGCATAAAATAATCGATTCTCCAACCAAGATTTTTCTGTCTGGCAGCGGCGCGATAGCTCCACCACGAATAATTGTGAGGCTCTGAATTAAATAATCTGAAACTGTCGAGAAATCCGTTTCCAAGAAATTTGCTAAGCCATGCTCGTTCTTCAGGCAAAAATCCGGAAGTTTTTTGTTGTCTTTTTGGGTTGTGAATATCGATTTCTGTATGGCAAATGTTAAAATCGCCGCATACAATAAGATTTGGCCTTGTGGTTTTAAGTTCGTTGATGTAATTGTAAATATCGTCGAGAAACTCCATTTTAAATTTCTGCCGAATATCTCCGCTTGAACCGGAAGGAAAATAAATATTTAATAAGGTCGTATCTCCATAATCGCAGCGGATAACACGACCTTCGTTATCATATTTTGGATTTTTCATTCCGTACTCGTGAAAATCCGCTTGAGTTTTTGTAAAGATTGCAACTCCGCTGTATCCCTTTTTTTGTGCTGAAAAACAGAAACATTTATAGCCAAGTTGTTCAAATTCAAGTTGTGGTATTTGCGAAATTTGTGCTTTGCTTTCCTGAATGCAGAGAATATCGGGATTTTCGGTTTTTACCCAATCTATCAATCCTTTCTTTACCGCTGCTCTAATTCCGTTTACATTATACGATATTATTTTTGCCATGTCTAATTGTTTTAATTCAATATTATAGACAAAAATAGATTTTTCAATTAGAATATAATGTTATTTCTTTTCCGGAAATTTTCTGAAAATTGAATGAATTCTAAAAGATAGGTTCAACGCACAAATGGTAAATGTTTTTATCTATGATCAGGATTTCTTTTCCCAACCGTGAAGTATAATAGACGAAGGAAAAAGTAAATGTCAACACAAAAGATTAGGTAAAGATTAAACATATAGTTTTCTCTGTAATGCGATTCGAAAATTCCACTTCCGTTTAAAAATGAAATGGCAATAATCACAACTGCCAAAATTCTAATAATAGTAGTAGAAATCTTTGTAATATTTAATTTTCCAAAATATTTTTTATTTCGTACCAGAGCAGCAATGTTATAGCTTACCATTACAAAACAATGCAAAGCCGAAGCAGACCGAAAGGTTGTATCTTCATCAAAATATCCTTTTAAGACAACTGGAATGACACAAAAAACTGCAACTATACATGCTAATTCAACCATCATGTAAAATCGAACCAAATTCACTTTGTCAAGGTCTGTCCATTTTTCAACTTTTGGATTCAATATGGAAAAAAGTGCAGCAAAACCCGCTATTGTAACAGATAATTCACTTAATGTTAAAAGTTCTTCCATAAGTTTTTGGGCACTTTTGTTTGTAAATAATTAATTTGTCAAGTCTTTCAATGAATTGTTTTTTATATTTTTAGTTGACTTTTTTTATTCCAATAGAGAAATAAAGCAGGCGTAGGAAAAAGTATATATCAACTACAAAAATTAAGTACATATTAAACATGTAACTCTCTCTATAATACGATTTAAAAGTACCCAAACCATTTAAGAGGGCTATTACAATAATTACAATTGCCAGGATTCTGATGACAACTGTAGAAAATCCTGCAATGTTCAATTTCCGTAAATGTTTTTTGTTACGTACAAGTGCAGCATAATTGTAAACTATCATTGTGAAAAAATGCAGCACAGAAACAGAGCGAAATGTTGTTTCCGGCTCAAGATACCCTTTTAAAACTACGGGTATGATACAAAAAACTGCAACGATACATGCTAATTCAACCATCATGTAAAATCGAATCAAATTCACTTTGTCAAGTTCCGTCCATTTTTCAATTTTAGGATTTAATATCGAAAAAAGTGCGGCAAAACCGGCTATTGTAACAGATAATTCACTTAGTGTTAAAAGTTCATCCATGAATATAAATGCAATTTTTTACATCAATAATTAAACTTGTAAAATTTTTCTTCCAAATCTTTTTTCAATGATACAGTTTTTTGTAATATTCTCCAAATAGTGAGGATATAATAATTCATATACGTGACAAAAATGTGGGATTCTGCCACTTATTGTAACAAGTTTTTGCAAATTTATGTCTCCCAATTGTTCGCTTGTTCATTTGCATATTTGTCAATAATTGACTTCAATCTTTCATTTCAGAATTTCAATTTATCCATGAAGCTGGTGAAATTTCTGCCAAATATTTTGCTATTGTCCTTCAGAAAAATTGATAAATTTATAAAATAATTCTAACAAATTACTATTAACTAATTTGCAAATGAGTATTACAAATTATTGGTTTTTTGACAAATAAACTCTTTTATGACTTTGCTGAAGTTTTACTTAATAATAGGAAATCTCTATAAGCCTTAAGTAAATTGATTGCAAAAAGAAGCATGTTTTTGGTTTCGTACAAAATACCGAAATATAGCATGCTATTTTTAGTTCCTGTATCTTCACTTTTGATTTTATTAATTTGTTCTTTTCTATAATCATCAAGAAGTTCAAGAATTTCTTGCTGTTTTGAAATTGCAGTTTCAACTTCCGAGAATTCTTCGCTTTCAATTATTTTAAGCATTTTTTGAACAAATTCATTCAAGTCAAGTTTTACTTTTATTAGATTATCAATTTGGTATTGTGCCAATCCGGGATGATTATTGTCGATATGCATAAAGCTAGGATTCGATATAAATGTCATGCAGTGTGCCATTTCTCGAACATAGTCCAAAATCTGAACATAAAAAGGTCCGGATTCTATCGAATCGTCGCGGAAATTTTTGAGTGTTTTAAAAATGTTGTCTTTCAGTTTTTTGGCATTCGTATTCAATTGATTCACTTCGTTTTTTACACTAAGAAGTTGCTTGCGGTCTTCGTTTATCAATCCTACTATTGTTTTGTTGTATAAGTCAGAAAACTGGTTTATATTATAAATAATTTTTGAAGAACTTTTCTGTAATACTTTACTTTTTTCATAAACAATATTTTCTTCTTCAAGTTCTTTTTCTTTTTTGCTTTCTTTTTTGCTGTGAATTAGATGAGTTCTGTAAATAACCAAAGCGGCAAGAGCTATTAACAAAGTAATTGCAACAATTCCGCCCCAATTGATGATTAGTGCAACAACAAATGATACAGTAAATGCAATTAATGCAGTAAAGAACCAACCTCCAATAATGGTTAAAACGCCGGTTACTCTATAAACTGCACTTTCTCTGCCCCAGGCACGATCGGCAAGCGAGGTTCCCATTGCAACCATAAATGTTACATATGTTGTAGATAATGGAAGTTTCAATGATGTTGCAAAAGAAATCAAAATACTTGCTACCACAAGATTTACTGAGGCTCTCACTAAATCGAAAGAGATTTTATCATCATCTGATTTTTCCTGCAAATAACTTGATTGGTCAAATTGCTTATCAATTTTTTGGGAAACCGTAGCCGGAATCAATTTAGTTACATATTTATTCAAATTTAGTCCACCTCTCACAACCGATCGTGCGAAAATACTTGAGCCAAATCTTTCTTCCCCTTCATCTTGTCGGCTTAAATCGAGAGAAGTTTTTACAACCGATCGTGCTTTTTTTGATAGCCACAATGTAATTACCATAATCAAACCCGCGATTATAAGATATTCTGTAGGTGTTTTAATTTTCCCTGTGAGCATGGACATCGAAAAAGTATCAGGATTTCCAGCATCTGCAATCCATGCTTTATACGACTCGAATCCTGCAAGTGGAACTCCAATGAAATTTACTAAGTCGTTTCCAGCAAATGCCATAGCTAAAGCAAATGTTCCAACTAAGACGATGGTTTTCAAAACATTTAGGCTGAAAATCCATGAAAATAATTGCAAAAGAACAGTCCAAATAATAAAACTATAGAGTAATATTAATAAGGTATTTTCACTTATCCAGGCTTTCATTTCACTTGTCATGAAAGAAGTCCCTTTGGCTCCTTTTATCAAAATGAAATATGTAATAGCAGAAATTGCAATGCCTCCCCAAATTGAGCCATATCGTTTCACATTTTTCTTAAAATTAAAAGAGAATATCAACCTAGTAAAATACTGAACAATAGCACCCACCGAAAATGCCACAACAACAGATAACAATATGCCGGAAATAATAGCCATAGCTTTACCTGTATTGATATATTCGGTAATCTCAAGGGCATTTGGGTCGTTCGTAATTTTGATGATTGAAACTGCTACAGCTGCACCAAGAAGTTCGAAAACAATCGAAACCGTAGTTGAAGTTGGCAAACCAAAAGTATTGAACATATCTAATAATATGACATCAGTTATCATGACTGCAAGAAATATTATCATTATTTCGGAGAAGTAAAAATGCTGTGGATGGAAAATTCCCTTTCGTGCAATTTCCATCATGCCGCTCGAAAATGTAGCTCCCACAACTATTCCAAGACTCGCCACTATCATTAGAACCCAAAATGGAGCCGATTTAGACCCAATAGCAGAGTTCAAAAAATTTACCGCATCGTTGCTAACTCCTACAATCAAATCGGAAATTGCAAGTGCAAATAAGACTACAACCAAAATAATGTAAAATGTCGTCATAATAATTACTATTTAATATTTTTTGCAAAAGTAAATAGTTGAAAATTACGTATGTTAATTTAATGTTAGCATTTTATTAAATCTTTTTGTGATAAAATTCAAACTCTGTATATAATTGAAAGTTAGGGATATATGATTTTGGTTCAAAAAATGAGGATTGATTTACTCAGAAAATGGTATCAATACTTTATTTTTGATTTCAGTTTTTTCACTTTTCTTTATCTGCCGAAAATGTATATTTGTAAGCAAATTGTAATTACAAATTCATTATGAAGTTTTCATCGCCAAAGCAATTATCGATTTTCATTTCTGTTTTAATATCCGTTGCATTTCTAATATTAGTTAGTGTTTCTCATTTCTTAGAAATTTCTCTTTGGGTGTATTTGATATTAATTTCACTTTTTGTCTTTATACTATTCTATGTTTTACTCTTATTTTTATTCAAAGATTTTATTACAAATAAGATAAAGCCTATTTATAAAATAATTCATAAAATAAAGGATAGTAGCTATTTATCCAATGAAAAGCTTGAAAGTGGAGACATTATTTCGGCAGTAGAAAAAGAAGTAAAAGAGTGGGAACATCTAAAAACCAAAGAAATAGATAGTTTAAAAGCAAATGAAAAATACAGAAAAGAATTTCTTGGTAATGTTTCTCACGAACTGAAAACGCCAATTTTTAATATTCAGGGATATATTTTTACACTTTTAGATGGCGGACTTGAAGACAAATCGATAAATCGGAAATATCTTGAACGAGCAGAGAAAAGTGTAAATCGATTGGTCAATATTGTTGAAGATCTTGTTACAATTTCTTTCATAGAATCGGACGAGATAAAACTTAAATTCGAAAGATTCAACCTAATTTCTGTTATTGAAGAGATTTTTGAAATGCAGGAAGTGAGGGCTTCTGAAAAAAATATTTCCTTGAAATTCTCCAACAAACTTACAAAGCCGGTTTCTGTATTTGCTGATAAAAAAGGAATATTTGAGCTTATCAGTAATTTGATTATTAATTCGATAAAATACGGAAACACAAACGGAAACACAGAAATTGAAATATTTGACATGGATAAAGTTGTGGTAGTCGAGGTTAAGGACGATGGAATTGGAATAGCCGAAAAATATCATCATAGAATATTCGAAAGATTTTTCAGAATTGAAAAAAGCCGTTCAAGAAATGAAGGCGGAACAGGGCTTGGCCTTGCAATTGTAAAACATATTATCGAAGCACACAATCAAACAATTAGTATGAATAGTGCTGTTAATCAAGGCACTTCATTTACTTTTACTTTACAAAAAGCTATTTGATTACTTATATATCTCAAAGCATTTTTCTCCAAAAAGCCAATTTAATAAAGCAAATTAATTTCTTATTTTCGCAAATTGATTTGTTGAATAGAAAAAATAATTTTATTGATATGAAAAACACAGATAATCTGACACTTGTAAAAGAGAAAGCACAACAATGGTTGGAAGGAAGTTATGACGAAAAAACAAAAGAACAAGTAAAATATTTGCTTCAAAATGATGAGAAAGACTTAGTCGAATCTTTCTATAAAGACCTTGAATTTGGAACTGGTGGTTTGCGAGGAATAATGGGAGTTGGAACAAACCGCATGAATATTTATACTGTTGGAATGGCAACTCAGGGATTGTGTAACTATTTGAAACAAAATTTCAAAGACAGGGAGCAAATAAAAGTTGCAGTAGCATACGATTGCCGCAATAATAGTCCTCTATTTGCCGAAACTACAGCCAATATTTTTTCTGCAAATGGAATAAAAGCATACCTTTTTGAATCTTTGCGACCAACTCCTGAACTTTCGTTTGCAATTCGTCATTTCGGATGCCAAAGTGGGGTGGTAATTACAGCTTCTCACAACCCAAAAGAATATAATGGTTTCAAGGCATATTGGGACGATGGTGGGCAATTAATAAATCCGCACGATGTGAATGTTGTTGAAGAAGCACGTAAAATTACTGATATAAATGAAGTTAAATTTTCCGGAAATAATGACCTTATAGAAATTATTGGAAATGAAATTGACGAACTTTATCTCGAAAATGTAAAATCGCTTTCATTGTCGCCCGAAGTGATTGAACAACAAAAAGATATGAAAATAGTTTACACTCCAATTCATGGAACTGGGGTTAAATTAGTCCCCGAAATTTTGCGAAAATATGGCTTCACTAATATTTTTAATATCAAAGAGCAAGATAAAGTTGATGGTAATTTTCCAACAGTAGTTTCGCCGAATCCAGAAGAACCAGCAGCTCTGAAAATGGCTATTGAGCGAGCACAAGAAGTTGATGCAGAAATTGTTATGGCAACAGATCCCGATGCCGACAGAGTGGGAATTGCTGTGAAAGACCTAAACAATAATTTCACTTTGCTAAATGGAAATCAGACTGCTGCAATTTTGATTTATTATCTGCTCAGAAAATGGTCGGAGAACGGAAAAATTAAGGGTAAGGAATACATTATCAAAACAATAGTTACAACAGAGCTATTAGTCGATATTGCCAAAAAGTATAAAGTTGAATATTTCGATACTCTTACCGGATTTAAATTTTTTGCCGATATTATGAAAAAATTGGAAGGCAAAAAAACTTATATCGGAGGCGGTGAAGAAAGTTACGGTTACCTTGCCGGCGAATTTGTTCGCGACAAAGATGCAGTTATGGCATGTGCATTAATTGCAGAAGCCACAGCATGGGCTAAAAATCAAGGCAAAAAGTTAATCGAATTATTGATAGAGATTTACATCGAATTTGGTTTTTATAAAGAAAACTTAATCTCAATTGTTAAAAAAGGAAAAGAAGGAACAGAAGAAATTAAAAAAATCATGGATAATTTCAGAAATAATCCTCCTTCACATATTAACAATTCGAAAATTGTACTTATCAAAGATTATCTTTTACAAGAAGAAAAAGACCTTAATCTAAATACTTCAAAAGCAATAGAATTGTCAAAATCAAATGTTCTACAATTTTTCTTAGAAGATGGATCTAAAATATCAATTCGTCCTTCGGGAACAGAACCTAAAATAAAATTCTATTTCGGAGTGAAAGAAAAACTTGAACGAAAAGAGGATTTTGAGACAGTGAATAGAATTTTAGATGAGAAAATTGAAAGTGTAATTAAATCGCTGAAACTAAGGTAGTTTATGAAACTTCATGGGTTTGCAAAATTGTTTTTTTGATATAGAAATTTAACAATAAAAATCTGATTCATTGTCAAACTAAAACGATAAACATAGCAATTTGAAAAAAATAATAGAAATATTCACAGGTTGGAGAAATTTGTTTTTTGGCAATCCGGAAACCAAAGAAATGGCTGAAGCCAGAATGAAAATCTGTACGAGTTGCGATCATGCCAGCGAAAAAATATATTTACATTGCAGTGCCTGTGGGTGCTATATTCCTGCAAAAGCAAATAGCAAAGAATCGGATTGCCCAATGAATTATTGGGATAACGAAGAATACAATAACTAATATTTACGACATGAAATCATTTAGAAAAGAGCTTTGGTATAATACATCAAAAAGAAGAGAGTTGATAAATATAACTCCTGAAATTGATAGTTGTGTTTATGAAAGCGGCATTCAGGAAGGCTTTGTGCTTGTGAATGCAATGCACATAACAGCAAGCGTTTTTATAAACGATGACGAATCGGGTTTGCATCAGGATTATGAAAACTGGTTAGAAAAACTAGCTCCTGAAAAACCATATTCGCAATATCATCACAATGGATTTGAAGACAATGGCGATGCACATTTGAAGCGTACAATAATGGGGCGAGAGGTTGTTGTTGCCATTACTAATGGAAAATTAGATCTTGGCCCATGGGAGCAAATTTTTTATGGAGAATTTGATGGAAAAAGACGAAAAAGGGTCTTGGTGAAAATTATTGGTGAATAGCAAATTGTGAAATTCTTTTTCATTACAACAGTTTTATCTTTACGAAAAGATTAATGAAATATTAGTCAAACTTATTTCAGCTTATAAATTGAAGATTCCTTCAATCAAAACTTCGTAATCATAAAATTTGTTGAATGGTTTTTAGAATGCATCATCATCGAAGTCATCATCTTCATCAAAGTCGTCATCTTCTTCAAAAAACTCCTCATCTAATAAATGATCGTTTAAAGCTGCCATTTTGATGGCTGAAATTGCTGCTTCAGAACCTTTGTTCCCAAATTTCCCACCGGCACGGTCTTGGGCTTGCTCAAGATTATTGGTCGTTAAAACTCCAAAAATTACAGGGATATCAGCATCTATATTTACTTGGGTGATTCCGTTTGCTACTGCTTGACAAATATAATCGAAATGAGGAGTTTCGCCTTTGATAACGCAAGCTAAAACTATAATTGCATCAAATAGTCTGTTTTCTACAAGGGCTTTTGCTGCATATGAAAGTTCAAATGCTCCAGGAACTGAATATTTTTCTATTGCTTCTTCCGTCGCGCCATATTGGATGAGTGTATTGCAGGCTCCTTCATAAAGTGCTTCGGTTATTTCTTTATTCCATTCAGCTACAACAATCCCAAACGAAAAGTTTTCGGCTGATGGTATTAAATTAAAATCGTTATTAGTACCATTACTTTTGTTTGTCTGCATAATTTATTTCCCTTTTTTTAAGATAATGATTTATTAGAACAAAAAAAAAGTACCAAAATTGTCTTGATACTTTTTTTTCAGAAAATTAATTCAATTATTTCATTTTAGCTCTTTGAATATATTTTTTAATATATCTTCCTTCGTTAGATTTTTCGTATTCTATATCAATTCTTTCATACAATTGCAGGGCTTTCTCGTAGTCGCCAAGTTTCTCGTAAACCAAACCTGCTTTCATTAAATAAAGTGGAGTTGTAAATTCGTTCTCAAACTTTGAAGCTTTCAGGTAATAATCTAAGGCTTCGTCAGTATTTTCGAGTTCCATATTTGCATCGCCAATTGCACCGAGCGAAACGGGCTCTAAAATATAATCGTCAGAATCAAAAGTTTGTAAGTGCTCAATTGCCGATTCGTAATCTCCGAGTCTTAGGTAAGAAATTCCAGCATAGTAATTTGCTAAATTCCCAACTTTAGTAACTCCAAATTCATCTATAATATCAAGAAAACCAAGATTATTTCCGTCTCCATTTAAAGCCAAATTAAAAGAGTCTTTCTCGAAATATTGTTCTGCAAAGAAAACATTTGCTAATGCTTCTTCTTGCAATGGTTTGATATACAATTTGTTGTATGCTAAATAGCCTCCAACTATAATTACAATAGCAGCTACAATAATCGATAAACTTTTCTGATTATCCTCAATGTACTGTTCCGTCTTACTTAATGCATCCTCTACTATTTCAAAGTTGCCGTCCGTTTTTTTCTTCGCCATTTCAATATTATTTTTCTTAAAAAGTTCGCAAATATAATTCTTTTATTTCTAACAAATAATTTTTAGTTTAATTTTAAAAAATATTTTAGCTCAAAGCAAGAAATTGTGATTGTGTAAATAGTTTTTTATTTGAGAATTCGACATGGTTTTATTACAAATATTGTTTATTTTTCTGGGATATTTCACTAAATTGTAGTTTTCGATAAATTCGTAATTCTTATTTAGATAGTTTATATTTTTGAATTCGAACCTTTTGCAAACAATTTTCTCTGATATAATAAATATTAATAATTTTACCATTTTAAGAAGACTAATTTTAGTTCGGTTTTATAGAAAAGTTAATAAAAGTTAGAGAGTGTTTTATGTTTTTACAAAATCTATCATTAATAAATTTCAAAAATTACGATATTGTCGAAACCCAATTTTCGCAACGAATAAATTGTTTCATTGGAAACAATGGTGTTGGAAAAACCAATATTTTAGATTCTATTTTTTATCTGTCGTTTTGTAAAAGTTGTTTCAATTTTTCGGATTCGAGCAATATTAAACATAAAAGAGATTTTTTTGTAATTCAGGGAACTTATAACAAAAATGAGAAATTAGAAAAAATCTATTGTGGTGTTAAATTAAACCAGAAAAAACAATTTAAACGAAACGACAAAGAATACTCAAGGCTTTCGGAGCATATTGGGGTTATCCCTCTTGTGATAATTTCGCCAATGGATAGCAACCTTATTGTTGGAGGCAGCGACGAAAGACGGCGATTTGTCGATACTGTTATTTCGCAATTCGATATTAATTATTTGCGCAATTTGATAAAATACAACAAAGCTTTAACTCAACGAAATGCCTTTTTAAAATCTATATCGCAAAAACCAAATTTCGATAGCGATTCAATTGAAATTTGGAACGAACAACTTGTGTTTTATGGTGAGAAAATACATGAAAAAAGGGTCGATTTTATAAATAGATTAATTCCTCTTTTTCAGAAATATTACGATATTATTTCTGAAAATAGCGAGATTGTCGATTTAGAATATTCATCGCAGTTGAACGACAGTGGCTTAGAAAAACTTTTGATTGAATCGTTAGAAAAGGATAAAATTCTTCAATACACGACTAAAGGTACCCATAAAGACGATTTGGTTTTTAAACTCAAAAATTTTCCTCTAAAAAGAAATGGCTCACAAGGACAACAAAAAACATTTATTGTGGCTCTGAAACTCGCACAATACGATTTTATGAAAATGACAAATGATTATAAACCAATACTTTTGTTAGATGATATTTTCGACAAGTTCGATGCAAAAAGAGTTAAACAGATTGTAAAATTACTTTCGGGAAACAATTTTGGGCAAATTTTTATTTCCGATACCAGCCAGGATAGATTGCATAAAATACTTTCTGAAATTGATATTGAAAATATAATATTTAATATCGAAAATGGAATTATTACACAGGCTGACAGTTTCGCAAACCAATGAGTCTAAAATCACATTCTGTTTGCATTCAATGTTATTATAATTACTAAAACATTGAATTTTAAATAAATACATAGTTGAAAAAATAAATGAGAAGAAACAATACAGTAGCTGTAAAATCAATTGTTGAAGAAATACTTCAAAAAAACAAATTAGATAATAAACTGAAAGAAGTTAGGCTAATTAAAAATTGGGAATTTATAGTTGGAAAAATTGTTGCAAATGCTACTACAAATCTATATATAAAAAATCGTTGTCTTTTTATTCATCTCAGTTCATCGGTTGTTAGGAGCGAACTTCAAATGTTGCAGACAACTGTAATTGAGGCTGTAAACAAATATGCCGGAGAAAAAATTGTTGAAAAAGTTGTTTTACGTTGAAAAAGGATGAACCAGGGATTTAAGAATTTGAAGATTTAGGGAGACTTCTAAAAATACAAATTTCTTCGTTGTTTCTAAATTTTAAAATCCTCATTTACAATAGCAAACTGCGGTATTACAATTTCTTACGCCTTGAACTTTACTATTTTTAGAACTCCCCTTAGAAATGAATAAAATCAAATCTCCAATTCTCAAAACTATTTCGGAGCAATTCGATAAGAAATATATCCTACAAAAACAAATATTATATTTGGTAGCCAAACAGCAACAAGCGGATTAAGGCTGCCATTTATAGCAAATTGAGACGAAAACCTCATAAATAAAATGTAGCTAAAACTTATTGCAATTCCTAAACCGATGTGTAGTCCAATACCTCCTTTCACTTTTCTTGATGCAATAGTTACGCCTATTAAGGTCAAAATAAATGTAGAAAAAGGGTAAGCAATTCTATTATATTTTTCAATCAAATAACTTTCAATATTGCTTGCACCTCGCACTTTTTGTTGTTCAATAAAACTGTTCAGCTCGTGAATGTTCATTGTTTCAACAATGTTGAGCCGGCTGCTGAAATCTTTTGGTTTAACCGTAAGGCTTGTGTCAATTTTTTTCCCTTTTTCAAAACGCTCATCTAAGCCATCAATATGCCTGATAAAGTAATTATAAATATCCCATTTTTTTGTTTCCTTATTCCATTTTATATAGTCGGAAGTAAGTTTTGAAACTAATTTTTTATCTTCAAATTTTTCGAGCGAAAAAAGTTGCCCGGTGTGAGTAGTAGTGCTGTAACTTTCCATATACATATAAACACCAGGCAAGATTTGTTTGTGAATATGCTTATCGTAGTTTCGGTACGGATTTTTCAAATATTTTTCAGCAAATTCGAGCCTGTTTTTATTTGCAGGAGGAATAATATAGCTATTCAAAATAAAAGAAAACAATGCAATAATAATTGCCGAAAGCAAATATGGAAGCATTAATCGCAGAAAGCTTACACCACTGCTTAAAATTGCAATAATCTCGGTATTGTATGCCATTTTCGATGTGAAAAAAATTACTGCAATAAAAGTAAATAGAGCACTGTACAAATTCACAAAGTAGGGCACAAAATTCATGTAATAATCAAAAATGATTTCAGACAATGGAGCTTCTTTTTCTATAAAATCATCAATTCGTTCAGTGATATCAAAAACAATGGCGATGCTGATTATTAAAATTATTGCGAAAAAGAATGTCCCAATAAATTTTTTAATTATATAAATGTCTATTTTTTTTAACATAAAAAAGATAACAGTTTGTTGTGTCTTTTATTTTTTCAATTCTTGTTGTAGCCAATTTCTAATTTCAACTAATTCGTTTGGTGTAATTGCATGATCTGCATCATACTCTTTATATTCCGTTTTTATTCCAAGCTTTTTCAAAGATTTATGAACTTCTCTGGCATCTTCAATGAGTACAATTTTATCGTTTTTGCCATGACCAACAAATGCAGACAGATGAGAGTATTTTTCAGATGTTGAAATTTTTTCACTTAAATCTTCGCCAAGCTTGCCACTCAAAGCTACTATGCCATTTATTATTTCGGGAAACAAAATCATAAATTCGAGCGACATCATTGCACCCTGACTGAATCCCAAAATATATACTTTGTCGGGATTACAATTATTTTTTTCAATATAGTCCTGAACAAAATTTTTCAAAGCATACAAACTTTCTGCTGCTTGCTGTTTGTCGTAATCGTGAACTACACCATCCTTAAAAATCAATTCGTACCACGCAAATTTGCCTTTTGATAACTCAATTGGGGCTTGCATGCTTACAATTGTAAAATTGGAATCGATGTCTGAAAATACCTTAGAAAAATTTCTTTCATTGCTTCCAAAACCATGAAGCAAAAGTAGCAATGGTTTTTTCGCTTCATTTTTTGCTTTGGCTGGAAAAACATCATATACAAATGGGTGATGTATTATCGACTTTTGAGGCTGTCCACAGGAAATTCCAAAGATTATAATCCCAATAAGAAAAACTACAAACAGTTGATTTTTCCACAACTTTAAATTACAGACTGTTTTCATTATGTTTTTTTAACATTAAATTTTTATCGGTAATTGAAATTGAATATTCAAATAGAAACTGAAATTTTCTTTAGATTATTAAGTAATTTATTTCAAAGTCTAAACTTTACAGCATTTGTCATGTTTTTTTTCCATTCATGAAATTCGCCCGAATTAATTTTTTCTCTCGCTTCCTTTACTAACCACAAATAAAAAGCAAGATTGTGAATACTTGCAATTTGTGCTCCGAGAATTTCTTTAGAAACTATCAAATGTCGCAAATATGCCTTCGAATATTGAGTATCCACAAAACAATTGTTTGCCGGATCGATAGCTGAAAAATCGTTTTCCCACTTTTTATTTCTAATATTTATGATTCCTTCGCTGGTGAAAAGCATTCCATTTCTGCCATTTCTGGTTGGCATAACACAATCGAACATATCTATTCCCAGTGAAATAGCTTCCAGAATATTTTCAGGAGTCCCAACACCCATCAAGTAGCGTGGTTTTTCTTCGGGAAGAATGTTGTTCACAAGCTCAATCATTGAATACATGTCTTCTGCCGGCTCGCCTACCGACAATCCTCCTATTGCGTTTCCTTCGCAATTGAAAGAGGCAATTTTTTCGGCAGATTGTTTTCGTAAATCTTTGAAAACACTTCCCTGAACTATAGGAAAAAATGTCTGTGAATGAGCATATTTTGGCTCAGTTTTGTCGAAATGTTCAATGCCTTGCTTCAACCATTTGTGAGTTAGCTCCATAGACTTTTTCGCATATGAATATTCGCAAGGGTAAGGTGTGCATTCGTCAAATGCCATAATTATATCTGCACCAATAATTCGTTGAATATCTACGACATTTTCAGGTGTGAAATTATGTTTTGAACCATCGATATGCGATTGGAAAATTACTCCTTTTTCGCTAAGTTTTCTCCTTTCGGCTAAGGAAAAAACCTGATAACCACCACTATCGGTCAGTAGTGGTTTTTTCCAATTTATGAATTTATGTAGCCCGCCTGCTTTTTCAATAATATCTATTCCAGGTCGCAAATAAAGGTGATAGGTATTTCCAAGAATTATTTGCGATTTAATATCATTTATCAACTCTCGCTGATGAACTGCTTTTACAGTTCCGGCTGTCCCGACAGGCATAAAAATTGGAGTCTCAATTTTTCCATGATCAGTTTCTATTAAACCCGTTCGTGCCTTCGAATTATTATCTTTATTTAAAATATTAAATTTCATTTCTATATTTTTTCGGGAGGCAAAGATACAGCATTTTTTTTGTGATTTTTTTGTATTTATATTGATATCTGATATGGGAAAATATGGATATGATCTCTAAACAGCAAGTTTGAAAATTTTAGCAATTTACTGAAGAATGAAAAAAAATAAAACTTTTTTCTCTCACATAATCAGGCATATACAATCATTTTCTGAAAATACGCTCAAAAAACATGAAAGATATTTTGGCTTTTTGTTATTACTATATGAAAGGCATTAGTTTTTTGAAAAAACATTGAATGAAAAAATTAGAAAAAAGAATAAATACTATTCAAAAGATTATAGAATTTCTTGCAAAC
>JABHKC010000189.1 GCA_018692315.1 Bacteroidota bacterium
GATAGTAACTTATTGGAAAAAAATATACATGAACTCCATTTTTATTTAAAAAATTAATGTTTTTTATCAAAGCTTGCATTTGTCTGTATTACAGAATATTAACATCATTTTGCTTGTTTTTGTGAATTATGCAGGCTAAAGTAACATCATGAGCCATTTGTTGTAAAAACAATGCAACATCGGCAGAAAGCGAGCTATGGAAAGTGGCTCCTACTGGAGATTTTTGGAACAGTGTAGCATACATTACACAAGTAGTTAAATATGAACCTGGAAGCGCAGGATGACTAAAGTCTGCTGAATAAAGATTAATTAAGCTATCAGGATCATTATCCATAGCATGTTTCCACGCTAAACCAACTGGCGAAACAGTTGAACTATTTTGCTCACCCATTGTCATATATCCAGCCATTAACCTTTCTTGCATTCCCAAAAATGTACATACAGGAGTCCATCCATAATCAATACAATTTACTTGATCTCCATATTTTCGACCCCAAGTCATGAAAAATACCGGCTCAGTACAAGAATTGTTTGATTTAATAGAATCGACTAATATTTGAGCATAGGGGAAAACTTCTGTAGTCATTTGATCGGGATGCCATGATGGTTCTTGACTTTGTGCCTGTAAAATAACAAAATCCCAATTGTCTTGACTAATTTTTGATAATGTTGTTGTATTTGCTGCATGATTTAAAAACCTTGATCCTCCTGGCGTACTTTGATCGTGCACTATTGTGTCCCCAAGCGATAGTGATAAATCACTTAGTAAATTAGGCAAATCGTTTACATATGTATAACTATTTCCAATAAAAAGAACTTTTGTTTGTTGTCCGTAAGATAAGGTTGTAATTGCAATGATTAATAATAGCAATAGAGTGTTTCTCATTATAAAAGTATTGGTTGTTTAATTAAAAAATTATGACGAGAATCCTTTTGTATGGTTGCCGAAAAAACTTTGGTGTAATCTAAAAAAGGCTATTTTTTTGGTAGTTTCCTCTTGTGGAAATCATTAAAACTAAACACTATTTTGAGATGCATCCTCTTGTAGGTCATCTAATTTCTCTTGCAAACTGTCTGCTCAAGTTTTATGATTATTTTCTAATATGTTAATTTGCAATTCTTTTTCTTCTTCATCATCTCAAATAACTTCACCTGAAATAAGCATTATTAAACCTTTTGATGATAAGAATGTGTTAACACCCAGAATAGATAGTTTAGCTGAAAGTTTAAGAGTTTTGCGCTTAGTTTTATTTGCAAATGACTTAAGTCAAATCAAAAAACAATAAGTTTTTGAGCATGTGTGGACTGCTCTGAATCGTATCTTACAAAATACAAACCTGATTTCAGATTTGATAGATCTATCTGAAATTTTTTGGAAGGCAGAATAATCTCATTTCTGGAAATTATTAATTCTCCCTTCAAATCAAATATTTTTATACCGTAAATATTTTTGTTAGTAACATTTTTTAGATAAAACAGAGTTTTTGCAGGATTCGGAAATAGCAATAATTTTTCAGGTTTATTTGACAACTCAATTGCATTTACCTCAAAATTAATTGTGTCAGTAAAATCTGCTCCACCATATTGATTCCAGGCTGTCAGAATTATCGAATACTGTCCTAATCCCGAGAATTCGTGTATGGGATTCTCTTCTGTGGAAGTTTGTCCATCGCCAAAATTCCAAACATAAACATCTGCATTAGTGCTTTCATTAATAAATTCTACAATGGTATCGTTTACGGTATAAGAAAATTTAGCAGTAGGTCCTTCTTCGAGATATGTTTCAAAGGATTTCTGCTGACAGCCATTCTGATCAGTAACAATTACTGAATAATTTCCCGAACCTTGAAACTCAAGACCTGGAATACTTGCTGATGAAATTGGGGCATTATCTTTCAACCATAGATAAAAAGTATAAATGTCAGGCACTTGAACAATATTATTAAAAAAGCTTATTTGTGGCGAATACATTTCAATATTGTATTCAGCAAAATTATTAGTATCAATTACAACATCGTATCCACACTGCAAAAGATACTCTGCATCAGCAGCGGGTAAACCTCCGGTGAAACTCAAATTGCCGGGATTTGATTTGAAAATGATTGAATATAATACCGATGCTGAAACTACACTGCCGGCTTGGGAGGGATGTACTGCATCTGCTGAATACAAATCGATGCCGGCTTGTTCAGTTAGAGATTTAATCCAGGCTTCTCCAACCGGAGCTACAATTTCATTTACAAATGTGTTTTGATAAATCATGTTGTCAAGAATCCGACCAATGCATGAAATAGTATTATCTCCAGGGAAGTAAGTTGGATAACCGCCTTCTCCACCCCATCCAGCAAACCATAATACCCGAGTGCAAGAATTGTATTCTTTTATAGAATCGTATAATTGTAAATTGGCATTTAAATATTCGCTGCTAATATATGGTGGCATATTTACATAAGCACCTTGGTTATCCTGAATCACAATATAATCCCAGGCTTGTTCCTGAAATTTTTCAAAGACAAAAGGATTTTGAATATGATGAGTAGAATATTGTCCACCTGGTGTATGTGAATCAATAATGTATGGAAAACCACCTAAATTTGCAAGGTCTTCAACAATTCCGGGCAAATTATTCGTCCCTAAAAAACTATTTCCAAGGAAAAATATTTTGACAGTGTCATTACTTATAGATTTAGTTTTTTTATAAGGATTGTTTTCCGTTTGTTTGTTTCCAAAGTTTTGTGCACAAAAACTGCCATTGTAAAGTAAAAGAGCGAGGATTAAAATTTTAATTAATTTCATGGGTTTTGGATTTTATTTAAGGTTAATTTTTATTATAATCTGATATTTATTAGAAAATTGAGCTTGAAAATGAATAACTGAACTAGTTTTATGTTTGGCATAATAAATTATTTAGAAAAACTAAATTTCAAAGGTACAAAAAACAATCTGAAGCATTAAGTAATTCTATTTGAAATATCCGGAGGCATCAAAAGTCATTTTTTGTGTCGTCTGATTGTGTTTTTTCCATGCTTTTGCAAGTTCCGATAAACGATGATTGCTATAACTGAAAAATTGTTTATAAGCACTACAAAAATACTGTAGATTTTTGGCATTTCGATATTTTGGACATCCTCCATAACACATTTCTAACCATGGACATTTTTTGCAATCATTATCTATTTCAGCTTTTAGTTCACCGAAAGTGTGCTGCTTTTTGCTATTCAGCATATCAATCAATCGATTTTGATGAATATTGCCTAATTTGTTTTTCTTGTTCACAAAAAAATCACAGCTATAAACATCGCCATTGTGCTCTACCACAAGGTATCCACCACAAGTTTTCTGAAAACTACATTCGGGAACCTGATGCCCTATATGCGCATGAAATGTATTTTCTATAAATCGCACTATTGGAGCAGAACCGCCATCACGAATGAAATCGGCATACCACAAATCGAAAATTTTGCACATAAATCCACCCAATTCTTTGGCAGAAACAGAAAAGTCAAGTATCTGGTTATTTCTATCTTTCTCAAAAACAGGATTAAACTGCAGCCATTGAAATCCTCTTGATTTGTAAAACTGATATATTTTTTCGGCAGAATTAACATTCGATTTTGTAATGCAACTTAAAATATTCACAGCTACGCCAGCATTCATTAGCTTCTGAGCATTTTCATTAACTTTTTTCCAACTGGTTTTTCCATTTTTGTTCAATCTGTATTTGTCATGGATTTCTTCAGTTCCGTCAATCGACAAACCAATCAGAAAATTGTATTTTTTCAGAAAACTAATCCATTCATCGTTCAATAAAGTACCGTTTGTTTGCAGGCTATTACCTATTATTTTTCTTTCAGTCTTCCCGAAATGAAGCTGTAAATCTATCAACTTTCTGAAAAATTGGATTCCTGCCAAACTAGGCTCTCCACCTTGCCAGGTAATATTATATTGATTTCCGGTCTGGTTACTCATTTGACGAATCAACTCTTCGAGCGTGTCGTGGCTCATTACCGACAAAGACGGGTATAGATTTTCTTTTTCGAGATAGAAACAATAATCGCAATTTAAATTACATTTTGCTCCAACAGGCTTTACAATTATCGATTCAAGCGGCTTTTTCATTGATGGTTGAATTATTTCACTATTATTTCGTCGAAAAACATCCAGGCCGGCTTTCCTTCTGCAATATGGCCTTTTGGGCATTTGCCAATATTTATAGCTTCTACCTTTATTGACTTTGCCCGGGCAGGTTTAGAAATTTTAGCATGGTATTTCACATTTCCATTTACAGATTGGAATTTGTCTGATGTGATTTTTTCTAAAACCTCAAAATTTTCACCATCAGTGCTAAACGAAACCACTATTTCTTTTGGTAAAAATATCCATGAACCTTCGTTTTTCAAAGTGCTAACTATTACAGTGTCAAAACTTTGTTCTTTGTCGAAATGAATTATAGCCTCAAGATTATTTCCATAATACGCCTGCCACGAGCGGTCTTTAAATGCAGGCCTGCCAATTTTTCCATCAGTCAATCCTTGAGCTCCTCGTCCGGAATATTTCTTGTTATATTGAGTAAACAACTGAACTTTTGCTCCTACTGCCAAATGAGAAATATTTGTTTCCATCTCGTAGTTATAATCTGGCTCTCGTAGCCCTTTTCCTTCTATTCCTGTTAAAAAATCTCCAAGTTCTTGCCTGTACTTTTCGGCTAATATTTGCAATTGTTTCCTTTCTTTAGGAAATTCGTCAATCACATTATTCAACTCGAAAGGATCGCTTTTTAAATTATAAAGTTCCAAACCTGATTCCAGGAAATTATATTTTCCGGGCAAACCGTTTTTCCCGGGCTCAACATTTGTGTATGACCTGTAAACATGCGGAAAACCCAATTTCCAATCTCCTTTTCGAACAGCTTGAAGCTCGTTTTCGTTGTAGTAATAACAAAATTCGTCTCGGATGTTTTTACTCGTATCGCCAAACAAGTATGGCAGTATGCTTTGGCCATCAATAGTATGATTTGGCAATTTCCCATCGCTTATTTCTGCCAAAGTGGGTAAAATATCCAGCGTAGAAGCGAGATTATTAATTACTAAACCTTTTGGAATTTTTCCATGCCAATTCATCACACAAGGAACTTTGTGCCCACCTTCCCAGCTTGTACCTTTGCCTTCGCGCAAACCGGCAGTGGTTCCACCATGATCTCCAAAATTTTTCCATGGGCCATTGTCGCTCGTAAATATTATCAGCGTATTATCAGCAATTCCGTTTTTTTTCAATGCTTCCACAAGTTGTTTCACCGACCAGTCGATTTCCATAATTACATCGCCATATTTGCCATATTTGCTTTTGTCGGCAAACTTTTCGGAAACTCCAAGCGGCACATGAGGCATTGGGTGCGGAAAATACAAGAAAAAAGGTTCGGAGGCTTTTCTGTTTATAAAATCGACAGCTTTCCTTGTCAGAATTGTAGTGATACTATCTTGATCTTCAATCCTCTCAAAAACTTTGGTTTTTTTGTTTCCTTCAATTAATCGAAGTTTTGGATATTTGCTATTAATTTTTGGTTTGTTGCCATAAGTTACAGGCCACATATCGTTAGAGTACGGCCAACCCACATACTCGTCGAAGCCATGCTGAAGAGGCAGAAATTTTTCTTGATCGCCCAAATGCCATTTTCCGAAAATTCCGGTTGCGTAGCCTTGCTCTTTCAACATTTCTGCTAAAGTTAGTTCAGATGCCGCAATTCCTTTCTCGGAATTTGGGGTCAATGCTCCGGTTATGCCAATTCTGTTTGGATAACAGCCGGTTAGCAATGATGCTCTTGAAGCAGAACTTACAGCTTGAGAAACGTAAAAATTTGTAAATTTTACACCATTTTCGGCCAAGCTATCAATTGTTGGTGTCAGAATATTTTCTGAACCAAAACAGCCCAAATCGCCATAGCCCTGGTCGTCGGTAAAAACAAGTACAATGTTTGGTAATTCATTGGTTTGCCCAAAAGATGTTCCGGCAATGCCTGCCGACAA
Organism: Bacteroidota bacterium; assembly: GCA_018692315.1. Classification (NCBI taxonomy): domain Bacteria; kingdom Pseudomonadati; phylum Bacteroidota; species Bacteroidota bacterium. Next base: position 6,024 of record JABHKC010000189.1, read on the forward strand.
CAAGCCTGCTGCAATTTTTTTCGAGTTTGAAAATTTTAAATAGTTTTTCATCCTTAAATAATTAATTCCAAAATCCGGTTTCAAAATTAGTTTTTTAAATTGATAAAAAAATGACAAGTTTCTATCGGTAGTTATTTAGATTGTCTGAATTGCCAAATCAAAACTCATTCTTGCACAAAGATTCCATCATTCCTGCACAAAGATTCCATCATTCCTGCACAAAGGTTCCATCATTCAGGCTCAACGGTTTCATCATTCCTACGAAAGCAGGAATCTCCTGGAATTGAGTAGTTTTTTGAATAGATTCCTGCCTATGCAGAATTTTTATTGTTGCTAGAGGCACGGATTGCAATTCCGCGCTAGCCGGGGTATTGCCTCTACTTATAAACTTCTGCTGTCCTGTCATCACAGGAAGCAAATGTTTTTAATTTTGGGAATCTGTAAAAGGACTGTATAATTATGAATTATAAATTATGAATATGACGAAGAGGAAAAGATAGTCTGAATTACAAAAAGAAAGTATAAATATCATATTGTATTTAATATTTCATATATTTGTTTAGTTTTGTATGCAAAAATTGGATAGAAAAAGGTTATAAAAGATTATTATAAAGGCTGATTATAAACTATAAATCAAATGGAAGAAGCAACTAAAATTAAGAGTGTTAAAGGATTTAATGAATACTTGAAAGAACGTGAAGTCCAGGTAAGAAACGAAGCCACAGATGGATATTACCATGTAAACGTTGTTGCTGATGCATATATAAAAGGTATAGAAGATGGAAAAAAATTAGGAAAAGAAGAACTATTAAAAAATATGTCAGAAGCATTTGTTGAAACATTTGTTAAAAAGGCGAATAAAATATATCTATTGTCAAAAGATACAGTTAAATATTTAAAAAACGAAGGATATAAAGTTGAATCATTACATATAAATATATCTTCCACATCTCCAAAAGTTATTCTAACAATTTCAAACAAAACATTAGTTGACGATAATTTTGTAAAGAAAGGATATAGAAAACTTGCAGAAAGCAAAAAAGAATATTTGAGCATTTATGACGAAATGTTAGACATTGCCTTTGTAGGGAATAAGTATCTTGATAGAGAATTATTGAAGGAAGATGGTTTCGAATATTTTGAAATATATAATGGTTAATAGAAAAACTCACGGAGAGAGAAATAAAAAATTGTCGGAGGATTTATTGGAAGGTAAAGTATATTACGATTGGGTTATAACAACATCTTTTTATTCTGCAATACACTTTGTCGAAGATTTTATATTCCCATGTAATATTAGACAAAAAGAATGTAAAAATATATCTCAAGCAAAAAAGGCATTAAAGATGCCAAGCAGACATGCAACACGTAAACGTTTAGTTCTTGAAAAAATGCCTCCCGGAACATCAGAGATGTATGATTGGTTAGATGATAGATCGAGAACTGCAAGATATACTACGTTTAAGCAAACGCCAGGAGAAGCAGCGAAATCAAAAGATTACTTAGCAAAAATACATAAAGAATGTTATAAAAATATAAACAGCTAAACAAAAAAGCCTGCAAAAAAGCAGGCTTTTTCATTCTGAAAAAACTCAAAAAAATAATGAACGAACAGAAATATTCATAAATAAAGTAGCCGAAAACTAAAAACTAATGATAGAGGACAGAGGCTATACTATAAAAGACATAATCGACACTGGCATGGTGCCAAAAGCCGAAATCGAAGCAGTTTTAAATATCGGCGAAACACAAAACTACTCAATTGATACTTTCGTAAAAGTACTGTCAATGCTAAACGTACATCTCGAATTTCACGACCTAAACGAAAAAAACAGATTCGATATGATGCCGGACAATATGAAGCCTCGTAAAAACTAAAAGAATGAACGTATTAGATAGATATTTTGCCACAAGGAAAAGAATAATGATTATTTGTGGATTATTAATATTAGTTGGAATAGGAGCTAAATATGACAATATAACAATCATAATCCCAACATTATAAGGGAAACTGGAAAATGAATTTATTATAAATTATGTTTTGTTAGTACTTTTTTTGTACTTTAATCACAGAATGTTATCAGAATTAAAAATGTATCCCACATATGCCCAAAAGAAAATACTTAAAAGTATAGACTATAAAATAACTGTTGTGATATCAACAATTAGCATAATGATGTATAGTTTTATAAAGTACTTAACGATTCCTTATAGTGAAGTATTTTTAGCTTCTTGCTGGGAGATGGGTATCGGATTTTTTGAATAGATTCCTACCTTCACAGGAATGAGTTGAAAGTTGTAATCCCATAGGGATGTTTTTTCGGTAGCCCTGAATGGAAATTCGGAGGAAATGAAAGTCGGGCATAATTGGAAATCCTGTAAGGATGACCTATTTGTTTTTGTAGGTCATTCCTATGGAATTTTTTAAAATGTGCTTCTTTCAACCACCGATTGCCAACGGTGGCCACCAATAGGCCATCCTTGCAGGATTTCATTTCTGCCTTTGCAGAATTTTTATTGTTGTTAGACGCACAGATTGCAAATCCTCGCTAGCGGGGTTGCTATTGCCTCTATTTTTAAACTTCTGCTGTCCTGTCATCACAGGAAGCAAATGTTTGAAATGTTGGGATTGCTTAAAAGGACTTAAATATATAATTTAATTATTAGCTTTGAATTGTAAAATTAAGGAATATAAATATTAAAATATCCTATCGAAATGGAAAAGATGGTTGATGATAATTTCAAGCAAGACATATTAAACCAAGAGAAATATTCAAAAAATGAAGAAATAGAACTTTATACTCGAAATATCAAATTAGGAAATGTAATTGATTTCGATAATATAGAATTCACGAAAAATATCAAATTCATTGGGGATCAACATGATTTTTATATAAAACTAAAAAATGGTAAATTCAAAAATAAAATAAGTTTTGAAGGTCATTTGACAATTAAAATTGAGGATTCAGAATTTCATTCAATTAATAATATTGATAATCTTAATGGTAAAATTTCAATCGATAAATGTACTATTACGGAGGTAAGAGATAAAGAAAATATTTATTATAAGGAATGTAAAGCAACAAAGTTATTTTTTGAAGGAGGAATAATCAATGAAGGAATTAAAGAAATTGGTCAATTGATTTTTGAAGGAGGAAATTTCTTAAACAGAGAAGTCGATGTCGAAAATGTAAAAGAATTAAAATTTGAAAATATTACAATAAATTCAAAATCAATTGCAGGTAGTTTTATAATATCCAATTTCAATCCTTCAAAGGAATCACTACTGGATATTAAAAATTCCGATATGGAATTTATGACATTCTCTAACTCAGATATGTCTAATTCGATTTTAAAATTCGAAGCTAGCGACTTAACAAAAATTACTATGGTTAATTCAAGGCTTCCTAAGTCTGCTGTGAATTTGGAGGATAAAAAAAATGCACGAGAGCCATATAGGCAACTTAAAATTGTATGTATAAAACATTATGATAAAATTGGTGAATTGTATTACAAAGCAAAAGAATACAACGAGCATTTCAAATCTCTGAAATGGAGTAGAGACTTTAATAGTAAATTTGTTTTATGCCTAAATAAGTACTCAAATTGTTATTCAACACAGTGGTGGCCAGCTTTAATATGGATTTTTGTAATAGGTTTAATTTTTTATCCATTATATTTATTAAGCCTAGATCTTAAACCATGCAATATAGAATGTTGGAATAAATCTCTACTATTTTTAACACCAGCCAGATCTCTTAATCCCTTAGAATTGAAAACCGAACTAACATTTTTATCATACTTAGTTGATATATTTCACCGCATATTAAGTGGCTTTTTTATCTATCAATTTATTCAAGCATTTAGAAAGTATGGAAAGTGAAAACTACATAAAAGTAATACTATTCCGTACTTTCTTGAACTGTTCAAAAAGCCCATCTAAAAACAAGCCTCAATAATTTCATTTAGATAAACATTTAGTTAGACTTTAGATGAAAAACTAAAAGAATATCCATCGCCAAAAATCAATTAGAGAAATTCTAATGCACTGCCTTATTTTGATTTGCAGGATATAAAGGAATTTAGGTTGAGTTAGTACCCTGTTAGCACAGATTTGCAATCCGTGCGTCCAAAATAGACAGAATCCAAAGATTTAAACATAAGTCTTCAGTTGAGGCGTTTCTACAATAATTCCTATCAAATTAGGCAATTCTGCATAATTTCGTGCAGAACTAAATAAATAATCCTGAGGTTCTTGTACTATCATTTTTTGCACCGGATTTTGATAAATGTAATTTAATTTCTCCAAACCTTTGTTTCGCTGACAATATTTTAGTGAATCTACAATTGCCATTTTATGGTTTTTATGAGTGAAAACATCTAACCAGCCAACGGTTGTCATTGTGATAAAATATGCTTTATAAGGTTCATATATTTTATATTTGTCAGACATTTAACAAAGATAAAAATTATTTTTTACAATTTTGGTTAATTTATATTGATAGATACACGGATTGCAAATCTGCGCTAGTCGGGTACAATCTTCGCATAGATGGAAATTAGTAGTTGTTTGATGAGATTCCTGCCTTCGCAGGAATGAAGAGTCAGCCAATCTACCTTAAAATAATTTCATCAATAAACATCCATGCTTTTTGCCCTTCTCCTTTGTGCCCTTTAGGGCAAAGTCCAATATTTTCAGCATCAATTTTCAGGTAGTCAATTATTTCGCCTGGCAAAAACAAATACTCAGTTATTTCTCCTCCTATGATTCTGCTTGTCGTCTTAATTTTATGCAGGACTATTTCTTTATATTCTAAATTTGAGGCTTTTACGGCAAGTTGTATTTTTTTTGGTTTAAAAATCCAGGCGTTTGGAGCATCCAAAAATCTGAGAATAATTGTATCAACAATTTGCTTTTGAGACAGTTCCCATTCCAAATTTAAATCATTGCCTTCAAACCCAAACCAGGAGTCATAATTACCTGGATTTAGAGCAGTAATATTTTCAATTATTCCGTCGTGCAAAGTGTTTTCTCCGGTTCCTTTATATTTTTTGCCTGGAGGAAATTTCAAGCTCTCTAATCTAATATTTGCTAAATTCTTAATAGTTTTTGTTGCAAGAGGATATGATTTTATAGTGTCGCCATAATTATTCCTTTGAAATTCAAGCTCTTTCAATAATTCAATTTTAATCTGAGCATAAGCTTCATCATCAAAAACAGAATTATTTTCTGAAGGATCTTTTTGCAAATCGTAAAGTTCCCATTCATCAATTGGATGATAAAAATGTATTAGCTTAAATCTGTCGGTTCGTATTCCATAATGGCGGGCAACATTGTGAGGACCTGGATATTCAAAATAGTGATAATAAACACTTTGTCGTAGTTCTGTATCATTGTTTTCAAGAAGATTGCAGATAGATAATCCTTGCATTTGCTCCGGAATTTGCATACCTGCATATTCGAGAATTGTTGGTGCAAAATCAATATTCATTACCAATTGTTCGCGTTTTTGCCCTGCTTGTTTCAATTTTGGGTTTCTAATAATTAATGGCATACCAAAACTTTCTTCATACATAAATCTTTTGTCGAACCAGCCATGTTCGCCAAGAAAAAACCCTTGATCGGAAGTGTAAATAATTATCGTATTTTCGTATAGTCCTTTCTCTTTCAGATAATTAATTATTTCTCCAACACTTTCGTCCACAGCATCGATGCAAGCCAAATAATCTTGCATATACCACTGAAATTTGTATTCTGCCAAACTTTGCTCATCTCCATCAAGGCCTATATATTCATCATACCTTTGTCTGTAAAGTATCATCCATTTTTCCCTGTCTTTCTTGCTAAGTCTGGACAGCCCCACATATTTTGCAGCAATGGTTTCGGCAGAATCCGGATGAATTATTTTTAAATCGTAAGCAAGCTCCATATCGTTCCCAATACTCAATTTTTGCATTTTCGCGGCATGCCTTTTTTCATAGTTGTCGTGGAAATTTTCAGGCAATGGGAATTTTGTGTCTCTGTAATTTTCAATCTTTTCAAGCTCTGGTAACCAATTCCTATGTGGTGCCTTATGATTTAGCATTAAGAAAAATGCCTGGCTTGTGTCAGTTTTGCTTAGCCATGAAATTGCATCCTTGGTAATTATATCTGTTACATAACCATCAATTTGCTGCTTTTTGCCATTCGTAATAAAATCGGGATTATAATAATGACCCTGGCCGGGTAAAATATTCCAGTAGTCGAATCCTGAAGGTGCGGTTTTGAGATGCCATTTCCCAACTAAGGCAGTCTGGTAGCCTCCATGCCGAAGCACTTTCGGAAAACTATTTTGAGAAGTGTCGAAACCTACATAATTGTTATACAGTCCATTAAGGTGATTGAAAGTCCCAGTCAGAATACTGGCACGACTTGGTGCACTAATTGCATTTGTACAGAAACAATTTGTAAACTGCACACCTTCTTCAGCCAGTTTATCAATATTTGGAGTTTTGTTTAATGTACTACCGTAGCATGAAATTGCTTTGCTACTATGGTCGTCGCTCATTATGAAAATTATGTTGGGTTTTTGCTGCTGGGCATTTTGACTGCAAGCGGCAAGCCCTATTCCTCCGAGAATGGTGATATTTTTTAAATTTGCTCTCATCATATTTCTTTTTTTTTGCTTTTAGACCTTAGCTTTTAGCCAACAGCCAAAATCATTCTACATAAATAATAAATTCCTCTATTACCATTTTGTTACCACTTCTCGCTTTCACAGAAATTTTATTCTCCCTTTTGGTTAATATAATTTCCTTACTCACAAATTGAACAGAGTTAATTCCACTTTGCATTTTACCCAAATTCTTTCCATTTATAATGAGTTCAGGAGCACCAAAATTGCAATATGCTTTTACAATATAATTCGAAGTGTTTATTGTATCGTTTCTTTTTCCAGCGATATGTAAAACTGGAGAATCTGCCCAATTTGCTTTGTACCAGAAGAATGCGTCTTTTTTCATTTTTCGGTCGTATGTAATCAGCCCTTTATGATTTCTCCCCTTTATTCCGCCTCTATCCCATTCCGGTACCGAAAAATCGAACATATTCCAAACATAGGAAGCCCAAATGTGAGGACATTCTTCAATGGCAGCCCAGCATATTTCATGGTAATATGTTTGATATCCTTCGGCGAAAAACTTACCTTTTGGTGAAGGTGGGCTTAAGTCTGAACTTTGATGATTAATGTTACCTCCTGCACCATATTCAGAAATGGAGGTTCTTATATCAGGCTTTTTTTTATGATAGTTTTTTATCCAGTTTTCGAGTCCTGATGGATTGCCTCCATACCAGCCGGTATATTGATTAAATCCTTGTAAATCTGTCAGTTCATGAATTTCATGGTCATGCACCCACCAAATATTACTTACGGCCACTGTATATCGTTCGGGATCGAGGTTTTTCGCAAGATTATGCAATTTTTTTGTGAGCTCAACGGGTTCTTGAACTACAGCTCCTTTTACGACTTCGTTGTGAACTCCCCAAACAAAAATTGAAGGATGGTTGAAATTTTGTTTTATCAATTCGGTCATTTGTTGTAAAGCATTATCATCTGCACCTTCTTTATAGCCATTCACAAATGGAATTTCTGCCCAAATCAAAAAACCCATGGAATCGGCTAATTTGTAAATATACTCATCTTGCTGATAATGAGCCAAACGAATAGATGTTGCTCCAATTTCATTAATTAATTCCATATCGGTTTTGTGATGCTCGGGAAGCAGGGCATTGCCAATATTTTCCCATTCCTGATGACGACATACCCCATAAAGTTTGTAAGGTTCACCATTTAATATAAAACCTTTTTCTTCATCAATTTCGAAATAACGTATGCCAACATCTTGAATAATCACATCGAACAATTCACCATTGTTAAATATTTCGGTTTTTAAAGTATAAAGAAATGGATCATTTTTGCCATGCCAAAGTCTGGGATTTTTTATTTTAAGCTTTGCATTAAAAACCTGCATCCCGACCGGCTTAAGCTCAATATTTTGGAGTTCGTTTGCCACAGGTTTATTGCCGTTTTTCAGCATTGTATTTTTAAGGATAATTTGCTTAATAGTTGAACTTTCATTTTTCAACTGGCATGAAATTCTAAGTTCAGCTTGTTTTTTATTAACTTTTTTCTGATACACAAAAATCCCGTTTGAAGCATGATCTTCGAGGTTAAAATGCAAATTGTTAGTAACAATCAAATTTACACTACGATAGATTCCTCCATAGATTCCGAAAAGGAAATTGTCTTTTGGATATGAATTATTTAGCTCGTTATTTACTTTTACAAAAATTGTATTTTGAGTATTATTTTCAATAAAATCAGTTATTTCGAACACAAAAGCTGAATAGCCCCCCAAATGTTTTCCAATGAATTTTTTATTGACAAAAACTTCGGCATATTGCCCAACTCCATCGAAACGCAAAAAATAGTGCTTCCCTTCTGCTTTTTCAATTGTAAGGTTCTTTTTGTACCATGCTGTGCCAAAATTTACTTTTCCGCCGGATTGAATATCTTTATTGTTCCATGTGTGAGGGATGTTTACATCAGTCCACGAATTTTCGTCAAGTGTGAGAAAATCAATTTCTTGCTTTGGCTGAAAAAATTTCCAGTCTTGATTTAAATTTACGATTTCACGAGGCTGAGAGAAACATGAAAAGCCGCATAAAATGATATAAAATGATATACTCAGTTTCAATAAAATTTTAGTTTTCATAATATTTTTTTTGCTGTTTGCTTTTAGCCTTTAGCCAAAAGCCAACAGCTATAATTCAATTGCTTTCAATTGCTTTTGATTTTTTGTCGTATAACTTAATTTTTCCGTCTAGTTTAATAGCAATAACGGTGTAATATTTATCAATCACATTTTCGGGGATATCAATATAAATAAGTCCCGGGTATTTGCTCCACCAAACATTACAAAACACTTCACGGTTCAGAATTGTCCCATTTCCAACAACATGAGCCCTATGAATTTTGTTTTCGATGCCTCGCAAAACAATTTTTCCATCTTTTGGAATATCTCTCAAATACAGGAATAATTCAGTGCTATCTTTTGATAGAGCTGTTGGTCCGTAATAATATTCGTAAGGAATGCCTCGCTTGGTTTTATAAATGGCTTCTTTATGTTTTGAAACCCAAGTCCCTAATTCAGTGAGAATATTTTCTTGCTCGGCAGGAATTGTTCCATCGCTTTTTGGGCCAATATCTAACAAAAGATTGCCTCCTTTGCTGAGGCACTCAACAAAAATATCGATAATTTGCTGCGGCGATTTATAGTGCTTGTCGTTCGACTGGTATCCCCATGAGTCGTTCATAGTCATGCAAAGTTCCCAGTAGTCGGCCTTTGGTGCATGAATGGGCATTCCAATTTCGGGAGTTGCATAATCGCCTTTTCCTCTCAATCTTGAATTGAAAATTACTTCAGGTTTATCCTTCGACAAAAAATTCTTGATTTCAGTAACTTTCCATTCCTCGGCAGAGTGTTCCCAATCGCCATCGAACCACCAAACATCAGGGTCGAATTTCTTTTTTAATTCCTTCATCTGACCATGATAATATTTTTCAAATTTTGCCCAACGTTTGGGCTCATCCTCAATTTTATACCTGTTCACTTTTCGTGTAAAATGAGTATAATCGGCGTAAGACCAATCCGGTAGGGAATAATACAAGCCAACTTTTATATCATTGTTTCTCAGCGTCTTAACAAAAGGAGCTATCAAGTCTTCTTTTGCAGGAGAATTGTTCACACTATTGAAGTTGCCAAATTTGGTGTCCCAAAGTGCAAAACCATCGTGATGCTTTGTGGTGATTACCGAATATTTCGCACCACTTTTTTTAATTAGACTTGCCCAATATTCGGGGTCGTAGTTTTTTGCATCGAAATCTTCTGCTTGTTTCAGGTAGTCTTCATGCGAAATGTAGCCGTTAAAAAACGACCAGGATTCCCCAATTCCTAAAACTGAATAAATACCCCAATGTATGAAAATTCCAAGTTTAGCCTCTTGAAACCATTCCATTTTTTTGTGGTAGTCGGCTTGAAGTTCCTGATTTTGTGCTTGCCCAAAAACCATGGAGAAAGCCAAGATTGTTAGTATTACAATTTTTCTCATACTTAAAACTTTTTTCAATTTATAATTTATAAAACAAAAAATATGTCCCGCAGATTTCGCAGATTTTCGCGGATTCATTCATAATTCATCACTCTTCCGAAAGCTTTCAAAATAATAATTCATAATTCATAATTTTCAATTTCCAAACACAATATATTTATACAATAAAAAAAGTGTCTCGCAGATTTTGCAGATAAATACATAACACATAACTTATAACTCACAATTTTCAATTTTAAAACACCAAATATATTTAGTGGGTGGGTTATTTCGTAGCTTTTCGGGTACAGTGATAATTATTCCTGTTCCATTTTCTTCCCAGCTTAAATTTTCTTTACTCCCGATTAGACTTACGGAACTCCCTTTTTCAGGAACAAAAGAATCTATATTTATATATTTTGGGATAACTTTTTCAGACTCATCGTTCATGTAAAAAGCATAGACCGTTTTAGTATCCTTTTTATTTGTATAACAAATTTTGCCTTCCTTGAATGGAGCAATAGCTCGTGTCGAATATATTGCCTCGCTATTTACGTCCATCCAGTCGCCAATTTCTTCTAACAATTTGTAGGCATCTTTATGCAAACTGCCATCGTGGGAAGGGGCGAAATTTAGCAATAAATTTCCTCCTTTGCTAACGATATCTACCAGCATCTTAATTGTACTGATTCCGGATTTATATTTTGCATTTTCGGTGTATGACCAGCCTCCGCCTGAAATTATGCATGATTCCCAGGGATAGGGAAGCGATTTTTCAGGAACTTTGTTTTCGGGTGTCAAATAGTTTTGATTTTTCCCTTCTACAGCTCTGTCCACAACAATTAGTCCTGCCTGCTTTTTTCGTGCTTTTACAACCAAATCGTCCATCTTAATATCCTGATTTACAATTGTGCCGTTCATAAAGCCGGTTTTGCTCTTTGCTACTCTTTTATCATAAAATCCCTGAATAAGCTCTCTGGACTGCTTCATAACCCAACCCCCGTCTAACCAAAGAATATCTATGCTGCCGTAATCGGTAAGTAATTCCATGATTTGATTGTGAGTAAAGTCGGCAAAATTTTGCCATTTTTCGGGATATTTTTCTGGGTCGTAATTCACATTTCTGTCCTTGTTAGGGAAGTAATGCCACCAGTAATCTTCTGAATGCCAGTCGGGTTTCGAAAAATATGCCCCTACCCACAAGCCTTCATTTCTATACGAATTGAACAATTCTTTAGTAATATTTGCCTTTTTGTTTGTACTGAAAGGAGTTTTTGAGTCGGTGATTTTGTAATCGGTATATTTTGTGTCGAACATGCAAAATCCATCGTGATGTTTTGTTGTGAAAACGAGATATTTCATACCTGCATTTTTAGCTGCTTCTGCCATTTTATCCGGATTGAATTTTATAGGATTGAATGTTTTTTGAAGATTTTCATAGGCTTCGACATAAGCATTGTAGGTTTTGGGTGTTCCTGTTTTTTTTCGCTGACACCATCCATAATCTTCCGGGCATATTGACCAGGATTCAACTACTCCCCACTGCGAGTATGGTCCCCAGTGCATGAGCATTCCGAATTTTAGATCTTGCCAGTTTTCCAATTTTTCCAAAACTAAAGGATCGCTTTCAGGATAATATTTTTGCTTATCGTGTTGCGAAATCAGGTTCAAACTTAGAATTAAGCTCAAAAAAATAGTTAGATGTTTTTTCATAATTTAGTTATTTATTTAATTCATTTGCTAAAAATTCTTTTAAACTGCTCATCGCTGGGTAAACTTTGAGCAATATCTTTGGGTAACTCAGAGTAGCTGTATGTTGCTACACCCATAGGTTTATTTGCAATTTCCAGTGCGTATTCTACTGTAATATGGCTTTTTGTTATGCCTATGCTTAGATTGTCTTCGGGGTATTTTACAGTTTTATCGAGCAAGTGCAGATACCAATTTAATTGCTGACTATATTCGGGTTTAAATTCATTAGTTTTTAGTTCTATAGCTATCATCGATTTCAATTTTCTGTGGTAAAACAGTAAATCAATAAAATACTCTTTATCATCAAGTTCTAAACGAAATTGTTGTCCCATAAATGCAAAATCAGCTCCAAATTGTCCGAGCATTTTGGTAATATTAGTTACGATTGCATTTTCGAGCTGCTTTTCGTTGTGATAGTCCGGCAAGTTTAAAAATGATAAATCGTAGTCATCTTTAAATTGCATAGTGTATTTCGCAAGTTCTTGTGTATTAATGGATTTTCCGAAATTGTTCTGAAATTTGTTGTGCTGCGAAAAGAGGTCAATTTTAATTTTCTCTTCTAAAATACTTCTGCTCCAAGCCTCATTTTTTGCTTTTTGTAAATAAAATTCTCGTTGGGCTTTGTCTTTTATTTTGCTGAATATAAGCACTGTATGCCCCCAGTGTAATTTGGTAACAAGCTGTTGCCAAATTGTGTTGTCTTCAACTTCTTCAAAAACAAACCGCATTAAGCGAAGGTTTCGTTCCGAAAAACCTTTTACTCCAATAAATTCAGCCTGTAAATCTACTGAAAGCTGTTTTATGACCGATGTTCCCCAGCCGGTTTTTGTCTTTTCAGAGATTGTTTTGCCAATATCGAGATATGCTAAAATCATTTCAGAATTTACGGCACTGTAACTTTTGTATTGTGCTTGTAATATTCTTTCTTTTAAGGAAATTAGCGTATTCAGATAGTCATTATTTTGTAGTTCATTATTCATAAAATGCAATATCTAATTTGCTTTGTTCAAAATTTTTTTCATTATATTTTTTCAGTTCTATCATAAACTAAAAATTCAATTTTTGCAGCTGCATTTTCTTGTGGGTTTTTAAAACTGCAATCGAAATTAACGCTTTGTTGCCCGGTTGGAATAATTAACTTTTTCGTATCCAATTTTACTTCTGAAACTATATTCCAATTTTTATCATAGATTGTTGCAAGCCTATCTTCTGTGGTTTTAATTGTTTGTCCGGATTTCAAATCTATTGGTAATTCTACACTTTTTTGATTATTAATTTCAATTTTAATATTTGAAATATCTGCATTTTCGGCAGTGATAATAAATTTCAGAGTTTGCTCGTAGCATTTATTTTCAAATTTGAATGTTGAGAACAACGGCTCGCCGGGCTGTTTAATTTTTTTCCGGTGAGTATATTTGTGAGAGTATATTTCTTTTAAAATCAAATCTTTATCTTCTGATTTTTTAAGCCTGAATTCTGTAGAAATGTCTTTCATCTTATTCTTCAGATTTTCATCAAAAACATCGTTCAATCTGGCAGTTTCCCAAATATTTAAGATTGCAAATATTTGCTCGGTATTCCCATTTTTCCTGAGGGTTTCGAGATTTGTATAAAAAGCAAAACCTGCGTCGTAGCCGGCAGAACGAGCCATTAGCCATTCAATATCTTCAACGGTAGTTTCCGGTGTCATTTTGAACCAGCCAAGCATACCGGGCATTAAATTTCTTTTAAAATATTTTTGATTCAACAATCTATATTCGGTCTGACTTTCGCGAAATCCTGCATACCAAGGCTCGCCCCAATTCATACGTGAGTAGATGTGCCAAAAATAATGTCCCGATCTGCTTGCTCCCAACAAAAAGTGGCTTTTTATGTTTTCGTCTAATTTGTCGAACCAATCTTGTGCAAAAAGTGCTTCAGCATAATTTCCCATTCCGCTTGAGTGGGTTCCTTCCAATCCATCGAAATCGAGCATACGCACTCCGGTTTGGTTCATGAAATCTGCCACAATTTCAGCCATTTCCTTGTTTAAGGAAGCATCGCCAAGGAAAACTTTGTAGCCATGGTCGGCAAGTTTACTAATTTTGGTTTTTGTATCGTGAGATACCGGATTTGTGCCAAACGCTCCACGAGTGCAATTTTTCAGTATCCAGAGTGGATTTTCTGAAATCGAACCATAAGTAATAATTTCATCTTCAATAACTACTGCTCGCAAATGATTGTTTCTGAACTGATTAAAAAAGTCCGGATTTTCAATTTCAATTTCTGTTTGTTTTTCATCTATCTTGGCAACTACAAAACTACTGCCAACTTTTGCCAAACGTTTGTCGGGTACGGGAGTAACAAAATTGTCGTTCGTACTTATGAAATTTGTGAGCGTGTGTGTGCCAATATAAATTCCCTGCGATTCTGCTTTGCGTACACATTCCTTCATGCCGGCAATTCCGTTAGGAAACATTTCTTTGCTTAGCGGAATGTGCCCCCAGCTCGAAAACGGATGACCATGATATAAATAATTGAAACCTGATTTTTTCGTGTATTCAATACATTCATCAATGTTTTGTTCAGAGAAATTCATGATGAGGTATGAGGAATTTATTGTTTTTGAAGTTTTTGTCCATTCCCCATTTATGCTTGGGTGGGGCAATCCTTCAGCAATCTCAATTTGGCCTATTGTTGAAAGGCAGGAATCTGTTTCGCAAGCAAATAGTGCAATTTTTGAACCAACAATACCGCCATCATCATATGCTGGAGCTAAATATTTGTCGTGGTTCAGGTTTTTAATGATTCTATCGTTTATTCTGTTTCGGGTATATGCTTGAAGGCTACTGCCATACTTTGTAGGTTTTGCTGCTTCAACCGAGTATAAAACGCCACGTTTTCCTTTTTCTACATCAGAAAAATCGTCTTGTTCGAAAATGTCTAATTGTGGCAAATGGTCGTTATCTTTCCATGGATAGCCTCCCAAAGTTTTAGGATTCAGAGCTTGTAGTCCGAAAGTGAAACTTTTGTTTTGTGCAATTCCTATGGTTTCGCCAATGCTCCCTTTGATTGTGCTGGCATAAGGTCCCCAAATTATTGCATCAACTTTCAAATCGGAGCTTACTGAAACGCATTCAAAAGTTATATACTTGTCGAGAGAAATTGCCTTAATTCCTATTTGAACTCCATTTTCGAAAGAGCATTGAATTTCCTGATTTCCATTTTTAAAAACAATTTTGGCTGGAAAAACAATGGTGCTGTCTATTTTTAAAGAAACCAGAGGAGATTTCAAATTTTCCGGGCAATAGTTTTGATTGGTTTTTTTATCAATAATTCCGATAATTTGCCCTTTTTGGTCGATTTCTATTTTTAGATCCTGCATTTCGTATTTCACATATTCTGTTTCAGAACATGAAAAAACAATAAGATAAATTAGGAAAATCGTTGTAAACAAAGATAATAGCCTTGTTTGTGCAAATAAATGCTTGATACTACATCTCAACTTCATAAGAATTTTTGTTTCGTTATTCATCAAAAATCAAAAAAAATCGAAATTAGAAATAATAGAGGAATTAAAAAAATACATAGGAAGATATTTGTTTGAAAATTTAAGCCTGATAGCCAAAGACGCTGCTTGATGAAGGGGCTTGAAAATCAGAATAATGAAAGTGCATTTTCTGCACCAAGCTATCAAAAACGCTCCTCATTCCTGCGAAAGCAGGAATCTCATGGAGCTTAGCTAATATTTTGCAGGGATTCCCGCCTTCGCATGAATGAAATCCTGTAGGGACGACCTATTGGTAGCCACCGATGGCAATCGGTGGTTGATAGAAGCACATTTTTCAAAAATTCCGTAGGAATGGCCCCACAAAAAGATAGAACATCCCGCTGGGATTGGAAAATTTGAATTATAATTTATGAATTGGAAATTCAAACTTACAAACATTTAACTTCACATACTTTCATTCCTGCGAAGGCAGGAATCTCTTGGGGCTTAGGTAAGATTTTGCTGGGATTCCTGCATTCGCAGGAATGAAGAACAGGGCAACACAGAAAAGTGAATTGTTAGAAATTATTGCAGAATGTGACATTGTATTGAAATCAAAAAAATTGTGAGTTGAAAACCAATTTATTATGCAACCTTTTTCAAAACCCACCGTATTAAGCGTTATTATTTTATAGAAAACGAAAGAAAATAGAAAAACAAAAATGAGATATGAAAATAAAATAAGATACGAATTAATGGGTTGGCGTACAGCTTGTTACGCCCCCCCCAATTTTATAGGAACACTAAAAAAGACCATTTTTGAGCTTGGCAAAAACAAATTCCTTTAAATAAACCTCTCTGTTTTTTAAGATTTCAGAGAGGAAAATTTAATCAAAAAATTTAAAATTCACCCATTTTTAAATTAAATTTTTACAAACTTATGAAAAATATAAATAAAGTTTTAGGAATTGTTTTGGTATTGTTGTTATGTGCAAGTGTTGGATTTGGACAGACAGAATTGAAAGTTCAGGTAATTAATTCTACAACTGAAGATTATGAGTGTTCTGCACAGTTTACAGAAGCTTGCATTCCGACTAATGTACCTGTATATTTTGAAGTTCCTGCTGAAAATATGGTGGAGATTACTTTTATTTTTGATGAGGATGATATAAGTTTAGAAAAGCTAAAATGCTATTACCCACCTAATACTCCAAATCCTAACCCTGTTATTATTATTAATACATATTCAGGCCCAATGAATGTTGCTCCATACTTGGGAATTTACCCCAATCAATATTTTAATCAATTTAGTTATCAAGGCTCTGGTAATATTGGAGGTATTGATATTTACTATTTTAGAATAGATCCAAATTAATGAATTATAAATTATTATTAAGTCGAAATGCACTAATATTAATAGTTTTATAATTTTTCCTGAAATCTGCACACTTTTATATATTTGCTTGCAGGTTTCAGGGCATTAAAAACATTTATTAAAAGAAATTTAGTTTAAAACAATAATATGAAAAAGACCTCAATATTTATCTTGCTTTTTTTATTATACAAATCTGTGTTTCTCCAAATTACATTTACACCACAGAATCTAACAATTGGCACTAGACCATATAATGTTTATGCTGTAGATATTGATGGTGATGGAGATAAGGATATTATTAATGCCTACACAGATGATAATATCATAGTCTGGCACAGAAACTCAGGTAATGGATATTTTGATACCGTTCAAATTATTAGCGATTTAGTAGAAACTCCATTTGGAGTTTATGCGGCAGATTTAGATGGAGATGGAGATAATGATGTAATTTCAGCATCTGTCGATGATGATAAAATTGCATGGTACGAAAATGATGGAAATGGGAATTTCTATCCACAACAAATAATCTCAATATTAGCTGATTATGCAAATAATGTTTTTGCAATTGATTTGGATGGCGATGGAGACAATGACGTTCTTTCTACCTCCACATTAGATAACAAAGTTGCCTGGTATGAAAATGACGGAAATGGGAATTTTGGCGTTCAACAGGTTATTACTATAAGTGCAAATAGTGTTGTTTGGGTTTATGCAATTGATTTAGATGGCGATTCTGATAATGACGTTCTTTCGGCTTCAGTTGATGATGATAAAATTGCTTGGTACGAAAATGATGGAAACGGAAATTTTGGTTCTCAACAAATCATTACTACTAATGTTGATGTTGCTTGTTCAGTTTATGCAATAGACATAGATGGTGATGGTGATAATGATGTTTTATCAGCAAATGCCTCTGGTTTGAATGATAAAATTGCCTGGTACGAAAACGATGGAAATGGAAATTTTAGTGCTCAACAAATAATATCAAATATAGTTTCTATTGCAAGATCAGTTTTCGCTACTGATTTGGATGGAGATGGAGACAATGACGTTTTATCAGCCTCTTGGTACGATAATAAGATTGCTTGGTACGAAAATGATGGGAGTGGTAATTTTGGCATACAGCAAATAATTACAGATATTTTGGAAGGAGCAATATCGGTTTTTTCAATTGATTTTGATGGGGATGGTGACAATGATATAGTATCATCTTCAGATAGTGGATCCAAAATTGAATATTACGAAAACGATGGATTTGGAAATTTCACAATAGAGCAAACAATTGCTTATGCTGCAGATGAGGCTAATTCAGTTTTTGCAATTGATATTGATAACGATGGCGACAATGACGTGCTTTCGGCTTCAATAGCCGATGATAAGATTGCAAGCTATGAAAACTTTGGAAATGGAAACTTTGGTTTGCAAAAGGTCATTTCAATTTCTGCCGATGGTGCGAAATATGTACTTGCTTCCGACTTAGATGGAGATAATGACCATGATGTAGTTTCAGCCTCATTTTTGGACGATAAAATTGCCTGGCATAAAAACTCAGGAGGTGGAAATTTTGGCACAGAACAAATAGTCTCAAGTTTTGCTGATGGTGCCAACACAGTTATATCGACTGATATTGATGGAGATAACGATTATGATTTAATTTCAGCGACTACAAGTTATATTTTAAAGCATGAAAATCTTGGTAACGGAAATTTTGGCATTCAGCAATTAATTGCTTCTGCCGGCGATGTAAAATCAATTTGTTCATCAGATCTTGATGGCGATGGTGATAATGACATTGTTTTTGCAAACACATACATTGGTACTATTTCCTGGTGTGAGAACGATGGCACAGGCAATTTTACATCTCCACAAATTATTCATTCAAATAACGGTGGAAACTCAGTTTTTGCTATCGATCTTGATGGAGATAACGATGAAGATGTTTTATATTGTGCCTATATTTTTTCATCAGGCTCTAATATTATTGCATGGTTTGAAAACGATGCAACAGGAAATTTTGGAAGCCAACAAATAATATCAACTTTTGTAAATGATGTGAAGTCAGTTTATTCAATTGATATTGATAATGATGGCGATAATGATGTTTTGTCGGCATCAATGTCTGATGATAAAATTGCCTGGTACGAAAACGATGGAAGTGGTAATTTTGGAATACAGCAAATTGTTAGTACATATCCCGACGGACCAAGATTTGTTTACGCAAAAGACTTGGACAACGATGGCGATAATGATGTTTTATCTGCATCTTATCAAGACGACAAAATTGCCTGGTACGAAAACACTCTATTGAATTTCTTAGATTCGTTCACGATTTGTGGAAATGATAGTGTACAATTCCAAAACTATTGGGTAAATGCAGCAGGCTACCATTACGATAGTTCGCAAAACTACCTTGGCGGCGATAGTATAAATTTTATTTATGTTGATGCTTTTTTAGTTTTCTACGACATTTTTACTGCTGAAATATGCGAAAACGAAACCTACGAATTTTTCGGGCAGCTTTTAGATTCATCAGGAATATATTTTGAAAACCTGCAAACCACGAATGGCTGCGATAGCATTTTCGAATTGCAGCTAACTGTAAACCCACTGCCCGAAATCGTGTTTGAGCCGGGCTTTCCCGATTCTATAGCATTTTATGCAACCCCAATAAATCTTCCAAACGTAACACCTACAGGTGGCACTTTTTCAGGAACAGGAGTTTCAGGCAACTTTTTCGACCCGACAATTGTTAACCTTGGAACTTACTGGATTTCGTATTTTTATACAGACCAAAACAGTGGCTGCTCAAATTCCGACTCAGTGCAAATTACAGTTTTTGATGGTACAGGAATTGAAAATCCTGAAAATCCTGAAATTGAAATTTTCCCCAACCCAAGCTACGGAAAATTTACAATCAAGGGTGAAAATTTACAATCTGTCGAAATAAGAAACATCACCGGAAAAGTCATTTATTCATCGGATGACTTTAAGTCATCCGATGAATTCCATTTCGATTTAAAAGCCGAAGCAAAAGGAATTTATTTTGTGAAAGTTGTTGGGAAAGATTTTGTGGAGTATCGGAAATTGATTTTGATTTGATGATTGAAAACCATTAGAAATGTTAAAATAATTACAACCATTTTCAAAAACCTCCGTACTAAGCGTTATTATTTTATAGGAAACGAAAGAAAATAGAAAAACAGAAAATGAGATATGAAAATAAAATAAGATACGAATTAATGGGTTGGCATACAGCCTGTTACGCCCCCCCCGTTTTCAATCATACTAAAAAAGACCATTTTTGAGCTTGGCAAAAACAAATTCCTTTAAATAAACCTCTCTGTTTTTTAAGATTTCAGAGAGGAAAATTTAATCAAAAAATTTAAGTTCACCAAATTTCTAATTAAAAATTTTTACAAAGATGAAAAATATAAATAAATTATTCGGAATTATTTTAGTTTTGATGCTATGTGCAAGTATTGGATTTTCACAAACCACACTTACAGTTTATGTTCTAAACAGTACGACTTCAGATTATCATTTCCAATGCAAATTTAAAGCTGATGGTGATTATGTTTACCCAACCTCGGGAAGTACTATGATGGATGTAGATGGTGAGGATGAAGGTGAAGAAGAGTTAGTGTTTTCTGAAACCGGTGTTACTTTATATAGTATTAACGCCTTATTAGAACCAAGTCACGATCCACCTGCGCCAACTTTATTTGCACCCAATTTTAATGGGAATGGAGATGTTGCACCATGTAATATGTTTTGTAATGAATTTTATGTTACTTCTATTAGTTCAAGTCTTTATACATTTCGTGTAGATGAAAATTAAGGAAATAATATTATTCACTGTTAATAAGTATGATTATATTATAATCTAATAGATATTTTGAGAATATAATTATTTCAAATATGCAAAAAAAAATTGCTCCAGTCTATAATGACTGGGGTAATTTTGTACTTTATTATAGTTAATAACTATTCTTTATTTATTTTGATAAATTTAATTCATTTTTAATTGACTATACTATCATGAAAAAATTAATAAAATTAATTATTTGTTTGTTGTTAGTAGATATCGGATTTTCTCAACCAACTTTTCAAATGCACACTTTAACTTCATCAAAACCTCGTTCAGTTTTTGCCATTGACATAGATAATGATGGTGACATTGACGTTCTCTCTGCATATGAAGGCGATATGATTGTTTGGTTCGAAAACTTTGGGAATGGAAATTTTAGCATTCAGAAAGTTATTTCTAATAAAGTTGATTGGGCAGCTTCGGTTTTTGCGATAGACATTGATGGAGATAGTGATAATGATGTCCTTTCAGCTTCTTACAGAGATAACAAAATCGCTTGGTATGAAAACGAGGGTAACGGAAATTTTGGAAATCAACAAATTATAACTAGCATAGCTTATAACGCATGTTCAGTTTTTGCTATTGATCTAGACAATGATTTGGACAATGATGTATTATCAGCTTCTTTTCAGGATGATAAAATTGCCTGGTATGAAAATGATGGGAGTGGAAATCTTGGTAACCAACAAGTAATTTCAAACAATGCAGATGGTGCAAGTTCGGTATTTGCAACAGATTTGGATGGAGATGGAGATATTGATGTAATTTCTACTTCACAAAATGATAATAAAGTTGCATGGTATGAAAATGATGGGAGTGGGAACTTTGGTTTAGAGCAGATTATTAGCAATATTGCTGACGAAGCATATTCAATTTTTGCAATAGATTTAGATGGTGATAGCGATATTGATGTAGTAAATGCAGATTTTTCTGGCCTAAATAGTAAAATTGTTTGGTATGAAAACGATGGATTTGGAAATTTTGTTAATCAACAAATATTAATATCAGGATTATCTGCAAGACCTTCTTCAGTTTTTGCGATAGATATGGACAATGATAGCGATAACGACATCCTTTCTGCGCTTTATCTTGATGATAAAATTGTTTGGTACGAAAACGATGGATTTGGAAATTTTAGTGGCCAGCAAGTAATTTCTGAACTTGCAGATGGTGCAAGTTCAGTGTTTGCAATTGATATGGATAGTGATGGTGATAATGATATTTTCTCTGCATCAGCAAATGATTCCAAAATTGCCTACTATGAAAATGATGGAAATGCTAATTTTGGAACACAAGAAGTTATTTCTTTCACAGCAGATGGTGCCTATTCAGTTTTTGCAACAGATATTGATAATGATGTAGAAAAAGACATTCTCTCAGCATCATATTTTGATGATAAAATAGCATGGTATAAAAATGCCGGAAATTCTTGTTTTCAAAATCAGCACATCATTTCTACAATAACAGATGGTGCTTCTTCCATATTAGCAATTGATTTAAATGGGAGCGGTCATAAAGATGTATTATATGCTTCATCTGAAGATAGTACACTTGCATGGTACGAAAATGGAGGATATGCAAATTTTGGAGCGCTAACAATTATTAGCAATCTGTTATATAATCCTAAGTCCGTTTTTTCAATAGATATAGATGGAGATGGAGATAATGATGTTATTTCTGCTTCTTTTTGGGATCATAGAGTTTGCTGGTTCGAGAATGATGGTTTTGGAAATTTTAGTATGGAGCTTATAATTAATGATTCGAGCTTAAACCCAAATTCTGTTTTTGCAACTGATTTGGATGGCGATGGCGACAATGATGTTATTACTAGTTTTAGCAGCGACAAAATAATTTGGCATGAAAATGATGGTACAGGCAATTTTATTAATTCTACAAGCATTGACAATTCACTATATTTGTCTGATCCTAGTTCTGTTTTTGCAGTAGATATAGACAATGATGGAGATTATGATATTCTATCTGCCTTAAGAATAAATAATAGAACTGTTTGGTATGAAAACGATGGTTTTGGAAATTTTGAACCACAACAAATAGTAGCTTTTTCTGTGGATATAGCAGAATCGGTATTTGCAATAGATATAGATAACGATGGTGATAATGATGTGATATCTTCATTTTGGGATAATGATAAAATTGTTTGGTCAGAAAATGATGGTTTTGGAAATTTCAGTCTTCCTATAATAATTACAAATTCTGCTGATTTAGTTCATTCTTTATATGGTAAAGATTTAGATGGTGATGGAGATAATGATATACTCTCCGCTTCCTCTAATGATGATAAAATTGCTTGGTATGAAAACACTTTGATTAATTTCACTGATACTGTTTTTATATGCGATAAGGATAGTATTTTAATAAATGGAATTTGGATTTCCACAGTAGGCAATTATTCTGAAACCTTACAAAACATTAATGGGACAGATAGCACAAATGTTTTTTATGTGGACATTCATCCAACCTTCCACGACTTTTGCACTGCCGAAATTTGTGAAAACGAAACATACGAATTTTATGGACAAGTTTTAGATACTGCCGGAACTTATTCAGAAAATTTCCAAACAATAAATGGTTGTGATAGTATCGAAGAATTGATTTTGATAGTAAATCCACTTCCAACAATTTCAATAGATCCATTCAATCCAGATTCTGTAGGCTTAAATTCAGGCTTGGTAAATCTACCAAACGTAACGCCTGCAGGTGGCACTTTTTCAGGAACAGGAGTTTCAGGCAACTTTTTCGACCCGACAATTGTTAACCTTGGTACTTACTGGATTTCGTATTTTTATACAGACCAAAACACCGGCTGCTCAAATTCCGATTCTATTCAAATCACAGTTTTTGATGATACAGGAATTGAAAATCCTGAAAATCCTGAAGTTGAAATTTTCCCAATTCCAAGCACCGGAATTATTTCGGTAGAATTAAGCCAAAGTTTTGAAAATGTGAAAGTTTACGATGCTTTGGGGAATCAAATTATTAAGCGAAAACTTACATCCGGCGAAAAACAATTTGAGATAGATTTATCGAAATTTCCCGCAGGTATTTATTTTATTGAACTTGAAAACAACGAAGCAAAAATTTCTAGGAAAATTGTTATTTTGGAAAAATGACACGAATATGAAGAGATTCCTACCTTCGCAGGAATGACTACACTAACTGAGGGTGTGTCTTTGAGACACGCCTCAGTAAATGCACATTTCTACTCCACCAAAACTTCATCCAAAAAAATCCAGGAGGGTTTGCCAAAACCTCTGTGCCATTCGGGGCATTGTTTCAATGAAATTGCTGTTATTCGCAGATATTGTGCTTCAACAGCTTCGAAATCGAAATTGAAGGGAACAGATTTTACAAGATAATTTCTATCATCAATATCGCCTTTAATGCTGCCAACTTTTTTATAATCAGTTCCATTTTTGGAAATCTCAACGGATACTTCAATTGGGAGAAAAACCCATGAATTCACTGCTTTGAGGAAATTCATGCTAACTTGAGATATTATTTCGGACTTTTGCAAATCAATTTCTACAATCATATCGCTGCCTTCGAAACCTAACCAATTGTTATGAAAATCGAGGTCTCCAAACAGACCGTCAGTAAGCGATTTTTCTTTGCCTACCGGATATTTTTCGCTGGCTTTTGTGAGCAAATTTATAGTTTTCCCTTTTGCCTTGTTTGGTTTTATCATCATATTGAGTTTTCTACGGGTATATTCGTAATAATCTGCAACAAGAAAATTTCTCTCATTGATTCGATTAACTCCGGTAATTTCCGTCAACTCTACAAATCTGTCGAGATAATTCATCATTTCTTCGCGAAGTGTAATTTCACCACCACTTTTTTCAAAATACGACAGCTCCCCAATGTTTTTATTTAAAGAAATATCAAGATAGGCAAAATCTACTGGCAATCTGGCTCTAAAAACTCTCATTAAATACACTGAATCGTTTTGAACCGATTTTTCCGCTTCATCCATAAGGTTTTTATATTTTTTCAGCAAATCGGGGCTAAGGTATGAATCGTAGTAGTTTAAAGGGAAACCATAAATATTCAAAAATTCATTTTCCTGATTTTCGATCAATGCTTCGTGATAAAGGTCGAAATACGATTTTATGTAGCTGTTTGCCTCGCCGTAATATTTCCCCAAAAAATCGTTGATTATAGAATCGGCATCAATGTACGGGTCCCACAAAAGTTTTGAGATTAGGTATTGTTTCAGTTCAACCAAATCTGACCAGTTTCGGCTGCTACCTTGCTGAAACATCAAATCGACATTGTGCTTGTCGAAAAACTGAATGTTGGACTGCAAAACATGAAAATTTGGGAAGGGTGTCAGATAGTTTTTAAACTGAACAACATAATCCCACAGAAAAATATTGTTGGTAAGTTTTGCCCAATCTGCCATATCTTTCACAAAACCGGAGCTCCTTTTGTCGTCAGCTAAGGGCATGCTTCGGTTGCATTCAATAGAGCAAAACATAATATTAACATTTTCAAGAGGTTTGATATTTGTTGGTGCCGAGCGTGTGAACTGATAGGCAAGGGTTGAAATTTGTTTATCGGGAAATTCTTTTGCAATTTCGTTTGCCATAAAAACATATGCTCCCGAAATCCCTCCATAATTGTCGTACATTTTTTCGCAATCTGTGCATGTGCAATAATTGTAGCAATCGTTTTGCGAAACCGACCAATATTTCATTTCAGGTTTTTTTTCAATTTTTTTTCGCAGATTTTCTTTCAAAAGATTCATAAGCTCACGATTGCTCAAACAAAGCTGCCCATCGCTTATCCGATGATTTCCAACCAAAGAAAAATATTCAGGATGCTCATCAAAATATTTTTCCGGAGGTACAAGTTTTTGGAATGTATGCACAAAACTCCCCCAATTGTAGAGTTGCTCAATTTTGTGCCAGTATCGAAATTTTTCATCGCGAATGCCGGGGAAAAGTGTCCTTCTGAAAGAAAAAGCCGGCTTGTAGATTTTAAATTTTTCAGGAAGGATAATTTCAGAAAATTTTGGGATATATTCCTCATTTACATAAAGCAGCCTGCATCCCAGAAATTCTTCGACGAAAGTATAGGTAGCATAAATATTAGATTTTGCATTATTCCCGGAAATCAAAATGTTTTCGTCTATTTTTTTAATGAAAAAAGCATCCTCTTCTAAAGAATTTAACTCAATTATTGTTTTTGAATCTGTTATCAATTCATTGCCAATCAATATGTATTTTCCATTTTCATTGATATTGGTTTTAGTTTCTAAACGAACACCTGAGATTTTGAAAATGTAGTTTGAAATTTCCTGAGCGGCAAATTTTGTCAGACTGTCAGCTTTTTCTGAAACAACAATTGTATAGTCGGATTTTTTGTTTTCTATAAGTTTAATTTTATTGTTGCAACTTATACAAAAAAGTGCAATGAAGGAAACAGCAAGGAGGTAGTTTTTCATTTTATTAAATTCTATTCATATTTTTATAATTATACAGTTCAAAAATATTGTATTTATTTAATAAAATAGCTTGAATAATGAAATATTTATTTCAAAATACACATTCGTTTTATTAGTATTTCTTTGTTCGCTTCCAATTTGTAAAGGTATGTGCCTGATGGAAGATTTTTAGTTTTAAAAGTTGAAGTATGATTTCCAGCAGGTTTTGTTGTTGATTCCAAAACCTTCAATTTTTCACCAAGTATATTATAAACAGACAGCTCTATTTCAGTTTCAAATGGCATATAATATTTAATACTTGTTTCTTCTTTAAATGGATTTGGGATGTTTTGGAAAAGCATTACAGTTGATAATTGAGAGTTGACAATTGAAAGTTTTTCAACAATTGAAATTTTATTTGTTTTATAAAATTCATTGCCTTCAAACCAATTTTTTACTTCAATAACTTCTTCAATTCCATTATTCCAAATTTTGGCAATAAACATCTCATTTTCAATCATTCCATCAATTTCTACTGTCAGTTCATCATTTCCCCAAATAGAAATTGCTAGATTTTCTTCTTCAAAAACCGAACAGCCGACAAGTTTTCCGTTTTCGCTGAAAATTCCAATTTCTGAACCATAGGGAGGTTCATTTTCCCAGGCTGTTTTTGGAATACCGAGGGTCATATTTGAGCCTGTGTTTGGTGTTCCCTTGAAGTGATTAGTCTGAGGAGTTTGAATATTTGATTTTGAGAAATTTGAGGTATTTGCTGGATATGATAGAGTTGCTGAATTGTTCATTTTTATTTGATAGCCTTCGCCAGGATCCATATTCCCAATCATATTAATATTATATAATGGCCAATAAACATCTCCCAGATAGTTTTTTACCATTACAATATCGCTTACTATAGTGCTTAACATATCAATAATTGAAGCTGAGGTTTTTCGAAGATATGGAATATATGACCAGCCTGAGTCTATACTACAATTTGTATTTTCAGGCAGAACTGATAAACCTTCAATCATTAGTGTATCCGCATTATTCATTTTTATTTGATAAGCCTCACAAATAGTGATATCTCCAATAGTATTTATTCCATATATGGGCCAATAAATATGTCCTAAATCATCTTTTGCAATATCCACATTAGAAACAATATCCACAAAAATTGAATCCATCAATACTTCAAATGAAATTATATAAGTTGAAAAATAGCTCCAATTTAAACGAAGTGAAATAGCCTGGTATTCACTTGTAGTTAATGATGACAAGCCACTCTGTCCATTTTCAGCAAAATACTCTAGATGAGTAATCTGCATAGGAGGTGAAACACCCATATAAGTAGCAAAAGCAATATATTCAATATTTTCTGAATTATCCCATATTTTCCATTTAAATTCTTCTCCAACCACAAATCCATCATTACCAAATTCTTCACCCCAAGCAGCAATTGTTGTACTTGTGCTTTCCCAAATTTGATAGCCGGCACAAACCAGAGTTCCCAAAGAATCATAAAACACCCCAATATAATCATTGGAATCAATTTGAATACCATTTATGGTAATTGGGATTGTCTCTTGAATTAAGATTATATGATTTATAGCTGTTATAGTATATGGCCATGGTGGCAAGACAATACCAACTTCGAAAGAATCAATAGCAATACATCCATTATCATCAGTAACTGATAATCTATAAATTCCTGTTGATAACCCATCTATTGAATCTAATGTTTCGCCATTATCCCACGAATATAAATACGGAGAAATTCCTCCTGAAACTGTAATATAAATTGAACCATCGGTAGTACCAGCATTTGAAGCATCTGTTATGAAGCCAGTAATGTCAATCTCGCTTGGTTCGATAATTTCTATACTATCCATTCCGGTACAGCCTGATGAATCAGTAACAGATACAAAATACCATCCTGCTGACAAATTGGAAATTGTATCGCCAAAAACAATATTTGCCCAGTATTCTTCAACATAGAAATTTGAACCACCTGTAGGAACAACTATTGCCATACCATCATTACTACCATAGCATGATACATCAGTTGTTATAAATGATAGACTTATTGGAGGTGGTTCAGTTATAGAAAATGCTTCCATTATGCTGTCATTTGTAACATCAATAATTGTAACAAAATAAGTCCCGGCAATCAGTCCTGAAATGTCTTCAATTGTAGCACCATTTGACCAAACATAAGTATATGGAGTCATTCCTCCAAGAATAGATAAGTCAATCGTTCCATCTAAATATCCATAGCAACTTACATCTATCTTAAGATAATTAATACTGAGAGCAGTTAAATTTGATGTATCCTTGATGCAACGAACGGAATAACCGCTTGACTTAGAATATGCTGAGCGGTTAGATGCTGAATTTATGTAGTACAGATATCGGAACCAAGCCGACCCATTATTATTTTCGGTTGAACTCCACCAAAAGCCATCTATACCTGTATTATGAAATGAACCATCCATTTCGTGTCGATATCCGCCGGGAAGGGCAGTGAAACCACTTTCGTTAGTGGCTCCAGTATTTGGACTAATCCAATGAGTAATCCCATTTTCTTTTAGTTTACCACCTTCATTTGTTCCTCTCCATCCTGAAGAATCAACTGAGATTTGGTTCATTCCCATATAAATTTCAAGCTCTTTCCATTCATTATCGCTAGGTACATGCCAACCTGAAGGACATATGCCTTGTACATAACTTGGGCTGGAATTAGTGCTATTTGCACCGTTCATAGCTGCTGCCCAAGTATATAATGCCCCATATTCACTATTGAGATTATTGTTGTAGTAGCAAAAGGCTTTGTCGGTATTATTATCACCCAAATTAGCCCAAGTATTATTACTTGTTACTATCTGTATAGCTGTACCGTCAGCATAATGTTCAGTTCTCAAATTTTCCTTCATCCAACATTGATTGCCAATAAGTACCGTGTTGTATTGGTTTGAATCATAATCGTAAATTTGGCTACCGCAATTGAATTCACTTGTATCAATAGTAGTAAATTGCACTTCATCCCCATAAGCAGTACCTACACTATTTGTAGCATAAGCTCTTACATAGTATATTGAATTTGGAGTTAATCCAGTTAAATTGCTAATAAAAATTCCAATACCTGAACTTTCTGTAGTAAAAGAATTAGCTATACTTGGATTCCCAGTTGTATTCCAGCATAAACCTCTTACAATAATTTCAGCTCCTCCATTACTGGTAACTTCACCTACTCCAGTAGCTGAGGTTAGGGAAATGTTGGTTATGGTATCAGTAATAACTGATGGTATGCTAGCTTGTAATGTATCTGTATTCATGACACAACGAACGGAAAAACCATTTGATTTATAATTGTCAATATGGCGTCCAATTTGGGCACTGCTGCTGTAAAGTCTTCTAAACCAGGAGGCTATAATGTTGATATCAGTAGCACTCCACCAGTGTCCGTAATTACCTATTTCAAGGAATGAGCCATCACTATACACGCGATAACCTCCAGGCAGTGCTGTAAAACCACTATAATTTGTAGCTCCAATATTTGGATTATTCCAATGAGCAGTTCCTATTTCTTTTAATTTGCCACCTTCATTAGTTCCTCTCCAACCGGAAGAATCAACTGAAATTTGGTTCATTCCCAAATTTATCTCAAGTTCTTTCCATTCATTATCACTTGGCAAATGCCATCCTGATGGACAAACTCCTTGTACACCACTTGGGTTTGTTGTACTGCTATTTGCCCCGTTCATTGCTGCTGCCCATGTATATAAAGCTCCATACTCGGTGCTTTGATTATTATTGTAATAACAAAAGGCTTTGTCAGTATTATTATCAATTAGCGCTCCCCATTCGGTATTACTAGTTACAAGTGGTATAGAAGTTCCATCAGAATAATGTTCAGTTCGCAGATTTTCCTTCATCCAGCATTGACAACCAATTTGAACTATGTTATATAAGTTCCCATCAATATCACTTATTGTATCTCCACAAATTATATCACAAAGGGTTTTAAACTGCACTTCATTTCCATATGCTGTACCTACACTATTAATTGCATAAGCTCTTACAAAATAAGTTGAGTTAGGTGTTAGTCCTGTCAAATTGCTAACAAATGTTCCTACACCTGAACCATCTGAGGTAATAGAATCGACAATACTTGGGTTTCCGGTTGTATTCCAACATACACCTCTTACAATTACTGTGGAGCCACCATCATTGGTAACTTCACCTCCACCAGTAGCTGTAGTTTGGGTAATGTTAGTAATAGTGTCAGAAAAAACTGTAGGTATTGAAGCATTCTTGATACAACGAACTGAGAACCCTAATGCCTTGATGTTGTTGTTCGAGTACAGTTCTCCCATGCTTTCGTGCATGCCCCGATGCCAAGCGTAGGTGGATGAGTACTGAGTAGATGACCACCAGTTGCCGTTTCTGCCCTGGAAGCTGAAAGAGCCACTGTTGTAGTAGCCTCCGGGCAGGGCTGCAAAGCCAAAATCGTTGGTGCCATGGTGAGTACTGTTTGCGTCCCATCTGGGATGTGTTGAAGTACTGCAATCGCCACCCAACGGAGAACTTACTTGCCGGCACGATTTTAACTTGTTGCCCACATTTGATGAATTTATGTCAACATAAGTATTGATTAAATAATCAGACAAATTTGTCCATTCTGCATCGTTAGGTACATGCCAGCCGGTAGGACAAATGCCTTGAACTCCACTGGGGTTTGTAGTTGAACTTGTATCCCCTGCCATTACAGTATTCCAATCGTATATGCCTCCGTAAGTATCGCAATTGCTTGTATTATTGTCGTAACAATAACGAGTAATACTGTTGCCGGAAGAGTTACTTATGGATTTTAGATTCTCTTTCATCCAGCACTGATTACCAATTAGTATTGTGTTGTATAGATTTGAATCATAATCAATAATTGTAGATGTGCCACAAGTGAATGGTAGCGAAATGATTTCAGATATTTCATAATAATTGGAATATGAACAAGAATTACTATCAGTAATTGTTACATAATAACTCCCGGTTGATAGATTGAAAATATTCTCTGTGGTTTCAGAATTGCTCCACATAATTGTATATGGTGGTATCCCACCTGAAATTGACAGGTCAATTGCTCCATCAAAACTTCCGGATACAGAAACATTTATTATTTGTTCATTAATAGTGATTTCAGAACTTTTATTAATATAAATCAGGCTATCCAGAATACGCCAACAACCGGAAGAAGTATCTGTAGCTTTTATTCTATAATAATTGTTTATTGAATCTGTCTGAAATGTCCAAATTATTGTATCGTTGTAAATTCCGTATTGAGATCCGATTGTATCAAGAGTAACTGTATCGAATAAAGTATATTTTATTCCAACTTCCGGATTGATCAAAATAATATTAATATTATCGAAATTACATATAGTATCTTGATAAAATAATAGCATTGATGGTACTGTTTTGACACATCGAACACTAAGTCCCATAGCATTATTATAATGACTAAATGTTGCGTAAATTGCAGAATAAGTTATCTTATGATATTGCGCAGTATCAGGTAAACTTAAAGAAGATGTCCACCATATTCCACCCCAATTAATATTCATAAATGAATCTGTAACAAAACTACATAAACCTCCTGGCAGGCCTGTAAACCCACTACTATTGGTGGCACCGATGTTTGGACTTGCCCAATGTGAAGTGCCTGTTTCTTTCATTTTGCCTCCTGCAATTAGATAACCACCGAGATAATTGTCAAGAATATTCCATTCTATAGAATTTGGTACATGCCAACCAGAAGGACAAGCTCCTTGAACGCCACTGGGAACACTTTGACTGCTTGCTACGCCATTTGTTGCAGCCATCCAGTTATACAAGACTCCATAAGTTTGATAATTATATGTTGCTTTTGCATCAGGAACATTTGTCCCAGAGTAGTCATAAACATAATAATGAGGTAATGTTAATGAGCCAGAATCAGGAGGAC
>JABHKC010000190.1 GCA_018692315.1 Bacteroidota bacterium
CATATCTGCATGTACCGTAAACGAATTAGGAATTCCTGCAATTTGTTTTTTGGTTTTATTTTTCCCGCCAATTTCGAAAAGATATTTGTTATCTACAAGGAAATCGCCAGTTTTTGGAGCATTCAATTTGTGATTTGAGGAAACTTGATTCATGAAGAAAGTCTCGCGAAGTGTGCCCACATTTGCTGATTCATCAAGCGCAAGCATCAAAGTCGGATTGTTGATATATATTTTTTCGGGTTTTTGCAAAATAGAAGTTGGCGAACCCGATTGATTTAGTAGATTTATGATTTCGGCATTCGAAATCAAGTGCAGGTACTTCAGTAAAATATCCCTGCTTGTCCCAACTTTCTTGCTTAGTTCCGCAACATTAGGCTTAAAAGGAACTGCTGACGATATTAGGTACAACAGTTTTTTTACTTTGATCCTTGTTTCATAATTAATATTCTCGAATGTTGGAATATCATTATCTATGGTAATATTCACAATTGAATTTAATTTATCGTAAAACAATGGATCGTTGAAATTTGCGAAGGGGTAAGAACCGTATTTTATAAATTGATTGAATAATTCTACCGGCTTGATGAACTTGTTGATATTAAGCGATATTTCTTCATGCGAATCAACAATTTCTTCTATTGAAAGTTTATCAATTTCAATTTTGTGAAATAAAGCTATGAACTCTCGTAAAGATAAAGTGTGAAGATGATACACAGAGGCTCTTCTACTTAAATCTGCTTTAGCTTTTTCAATTGCAATTGCCGACGAGCCTGTTGCTACTACTTTTAAATCAGGATAGAAGTCATAAATGTTTTTTATCTCAACCGACCAGTTTGGATATCGATGAACCTCGTCAATAAACAGATTTTTTCCTCCGTTCATAACAAACTGCTCTACAAATTCGGATAGGCTATTTCCAGAAAAATATATATCATCAAGCGAAATATAAAGCGTTTTGGAAAGTGTTTCTATTTTATCTTTAATGTATTGAAGCATTATAGTGGTTTTTCCAACACCACGCTGCCCTTTTATTATTATCAGTCTCGAATTCCAGTTTATTTTGTAATACAGATACCTTTTGTAGGCGTAATTTGTCTGCTTCAAAAGCCGTAAAAATTTGTTTCTCAGATTTTCCATAATGCAAAGATAGAAAAAACGTTTTATATAAACAGCAAAAAAGAGAAAAAATGCTGGTTAAAACCTACAAAGCAAAGATTAAAGTGCTGGTTATAGCCAACGCATATTTGATTTTTTACTATTTTTTCTACAAACAAGAATAAACTAATGTATGTAATTCCTCAAGTTTCACCGGTTTTGTGAAAAAATGATTTCCCCTATTCCTCCCAACTCGTATAGATTTGCAATCCGTAAATCCAAGAAAACGCACAAACCTAAATTGTTATGAAAAATATTTATCTTTTATAAATGTCTGATAAAAACAAAATACATGAAATTGATAAAGTATATTTTATCAATATGACTAATGCTGATTGGCGCACGGATTGCAAATCCATGATAGCAGGGATAAAATAAGTTTATAAAAACTTATTGATGAAGCCAAAAAAACAAATCTAAGTTCAGTTCTTTTTGTAATTTTACAGCCGAAAAAATATAAATGAAATAAATGAAAGAACCGGAAATTTCGAAAAGAAGTCATTTAATACTAATTGGCGGGGCAGAAGACAAACGCAAAGATAAATTAATTTTGAAAGCAATTATAAAAATTACAAAAGCAAAAAATATTGCTATTATTCCTTCAGCCTCAACATATTCAAGAGACGTTTTAGATTCTTATTCAAATACATTCAGAGATTTGAAAGTTAAGCATATTGAAAGATTGGATATCAGGTATCGTGATGAAGTGGATAGAAAAGAAAATTTTGAAATGATCGACCGTGCCGATTTAGTTTTTATTAGTGGAGGAGATCAATATCGCTTGGCAAAAATATTCAACGGATCAAAACTATTGCAAAAAATATTTGAGAGATTCTATGCAGGAACATTGCCGATTGTGGGAACAAGTGCAGGTGCAGCAATTATCAGTAATCCAATGATTTACGATGGCGATTACGAAGGGTTTTGCAAAGGAACAGTTGTGAGTAGTCCGGGCTTTGGTTTGTTAGAAGGAATTACTGTGGATACGCATTTCACTCAGCGATCAAGAATTGCCAGATTAAGTCAATTTCTTCTCACCGGAAAAAGTTTCAAAGGAATTGGAATCGACGAAGATACTGCCGTAATAATTTATCCAAATTTAAGGATGGAAGTAATTGGTAGCGGAATAGTAACTATTTTAAATTCCGATAAAATCACTTTTAATAATTATGAAAGTCTGGAAGATTATCAAAAATTCAGTACTAACAATTTGCGATTGGGATATTTAGCTCCGGGTACTTTTTTTAGTCTGAAAAAATGGGCAGTTCTAAAACCAAAAAAAATGTTCGTTCAACTTTTTGAAGGACAACTTAATTGAATAGCTAAATGATGGTTGTTTTTATAGTGAAATAGTAAAAATGAACAAAAGTAACTTATACATAATTTTATTGTTAGGTTTTACTATTAATTGTTTAGGACAAAACATTTCAATTAATTACGATATTGACACTACAGTTTTCAAAGTGGCTGAACCATTAAATCTTTGGTTAGATTTTTTGAATACAAAAGACGATTCAATAGGAGCAAAATATTGGAATTCTGATGAAGTTGAAAAGTACGGTAACGATTCTTACTTTCTTATTGAAAGAGAACTTCAATTTGGAATTGACAATTATCTGCAATTATTGAGTTATTCCAATATCAAAGTATTAAGTATTAGGAAAATAATGGAATATTATAAGATTACTTCTTTAATGGAGTTTAGTCAAAAAGAAAATACAAGTAATATTCAATATATTTTTCATGTTTATGCCGCTCAGGAAAATGGGGAGTTAAAATTATTCAATCCATTACCAATTAATTCAGATCTTTATTTTTTCAGTTCAATAGTCGGTTTTATTAAGTTCCATTATCCAAAGGTTCATAACTTTAATTATAGATTGGCAAAAAAACAAATTGATTTTCTAGAATCAATAAGCAAAAATTTTGATGTTCCAATAGATACGATTGACTATTATTTCGCTTCTTCTGTTGAAGAAATTCAAAAAATAAAAGGTTTTGATTTTATTATAGGAGACAATGGTAATCAAATTGCTTCAGGAAAGGCAGATTCAAAAAATAGAATAGTTTATTCCTCGGGTTTAGACGAATATTATCCTCACGAGTTTATTCATATTTTATTAAATCCATATTATCCGAATTGCCATTTTTGGATTAACGAAGGCGTAGCAACATATTTTGGAATGAGTAGAGGAAAAGATTTAGATTGGCACTTAATTCGTTTGAATAAACATTTAATTCAGCATCCAGAAATTGATTTGAATAACATGTTGAAATTGAGGAGTCTTGACCAATATACTGACTACAGATATGTTTTAGGTGGATTTATTATAAGTATGGCTTATGAAAAGGGCGGATTTGAATTAATCAAAATCCTGATGAATGCAGGTAAGACAGATGAAGACTTTTATTCAGCAATTGAAAATTATCTGGAAATTAGAAAAGAAAATTTGAACCAATATATAAGGACAGCATTAGAAACGACTTACAACAATATAAATAAAAAAAAGAATTAATTTTCAGATAAAATACTATAAGTTTGCACCATAAATTTAATTTAATAATATAATGTTATGAAAAAGTTATTATTAGTAGTTTTTACTTTTCTTTTTGTTAGTACAGTTGGTTTTGCACAAAAAGAAATTAGTGAGAAAAAAGAAAATAAGAGAGCTCCAGAGATCACTTTCGATGAAACTACCCACGATTATGGTTTGCTGAAACATAAAGGAAATGGGGTTTATGAATTTAAATTTGAAAACACTGGAAAAGAGCCACTTATTCTTACTAATGTGAAATCGTCTTGCGGTTGCACAGTTCCAACCTGGCCAAAAGATCCTATCAAAAAAGGTAAAGATGGAGTGATTAGTGTTAAATACGACACAAGAAGACAAGGCAGATTTCAAAAAACAATCACAGTTTACTCGAATGCGAAAAATTCTCCGATTCGCTTAGTCATAAAAGGTGAAGTAGAAAGAGCTACACAAAAACCAACTACAAACAGAGCAAAACCAAATTCTGTTGAGAGACCCAAAAGAATTCCTGCAAAATAGGAAAGCTTGTTTACTATACAAAAAATTGTTCAATGATATAATGATACAATGATATAATGATACAATGATTCAATTTTTCAATGATACAATTATTCAATTATTCAATGGTTTGATAAATATTACAGATTTTGTAAAAGTTAAAATATTAACTGTTTTGAGTATAAATAGTGTTTTTATAATTCATAACTCATAATTCATAATTAAAAATATGCCACAAATATCAGAAAGAGGCGTAAATATGCCAGCCTCGCCAATCAGAAAATTAGTTCCTTTTGCAGAAGATGCCAAGAAAAGAGGAGTAAAAATTTATCATTTAAATATTGGACAACCCGATATTGAAACTTCTCCTCCGGCTCTTGAAGCAATAAAAAATATTGACTTAAAGGTAATTGAGTATTCTCACTCTGGCGGAAATGAATCGTATAGACGAAAATTAGCCAAGTACTATCAAAATATTGACATCAATGTCGATCACAACGAGATTATTATTACAGCCGGCGGTTCCGAAGCAATTTCTTTTGGATTTTTATCGACACTAAATCCGGGAGATGAGGTAATTATTCCTGAACCTTTTTATGCAAATTATAACAGTTTTGCAATCTCTGCAGGAGTAAAAATTGTACCGATAACTTCGTCTATAGAAGAAGATTTTGCATTGCCGTCGATAGAATCTTTCGAGAAGAAAATTACTTTAAAAACCAAAGGCATAGTCATTTGTAGTCCTAACAATCCGACCGGTTATTTGTATTCTAAAGAAGAAATGCTTAAACTCGGTGAGATTGTTAAAAAATACGATTTATATTTATACTCAGACGAAGTTTATAGAGAATTTTGCTACGATGGAGAAAATCATTTTTCGGCAATGCACATCCCGGGAATTGAAAACAACGTAATTCTTACTGATTCTGTTTCGAAACGCTACAGCGAATGTGGTGTGCGAATTGGAGCAATTGTGTCTAAGAATAAAGATGTTATGTCAACAGCTATGAAGTTTGCACAAGGAAGATTGAGCCCTCCGAGTTTGGGTCAAATTGCCGGCGAAGCATCGCTCGACACTAAAAAAGAATATTTTGATGCTGTTTCGGCGGAATATATCAGCCGACGAAATTACATGATAGGCGCTTTGAAAAAAATGAAAGGTGTGAAAACTCCAATGCCAAAAGGTGCATTCTATACTATTGCAAAACTTCCGATTGACAATTCAGATAAGTTTTGCCAGTGGATTCTGGAGAGTTTCGAGTACAAAAAGCAAACAGTAATGATGGCTCCGGCAACCGGTTTTTATGCTACAAAAGGACTTGGCAAAAATGAGGTTCGCATTGCATATGTCTTAAATAATGAAGACCTGAAAAATGCAATGGAAGTTTTAGAAAAAGCTCTTGAGCAATATCCCGGAAGAGTTGATTAAAATTGAAATTCATATTCCTTAAAATTGATATAAAGAAGTCCACGAAAGTGGACTTTTTGTTTATAATAAATTTTAATAATAAAAATGATTTTAGTAATTTTGATTTCGGTAAAGAGTTTTTCTAAACGGAATATTTAATGATAAAACAAAGATTACAGCAAAAACTTTCTCAAAAGCTATCTCCGCAGCAAATTCAGTTGATAAAGCTACTTGAAGTTCCTACTATTCAATTAGAGCAGCGAATAAAAAAAGAAATTGAAGAAAATCCTACCCTTGAAGAAGGCGCTGACGAAGACGAATTTTCGCAAGAAGAACAAGCCGACGAACAGGAAGTTAAAGAAAAAGATGAGCTTTCGATAGAAGAATATATAAAAGAGGAGGACGAAACTCCATCATATAAACTCAGTACCAAGAATTATTCTAAAGACGACAAAAAAGAAACTATTCCTTTTTCTGTTGGAACATCTTTTAATGAAAATTTAAAAGCTCAATTAGGTTTGAGAGTTTTGAGCGAACGTGAGCTTATTCTTGCAGAATATATTTTAGGAAATATTGATGAGGATGGATATTTGCGAGAAGATTTAGAAACAATTAGCGACCAAATTGTTTTTGCAAAGAATATTGAGGTTGGATATAAAGAGCTACAAGACGTTCTAAGAATAATTCAAAATTTCGATCCTCCTGGAATTGGAGCTCAAGATTTGCAGGAGTCTCTTGTAATCCAGATCAGAAGAAAGCTTAATAGCGGCGAAGATTGCCAAAGCGATCAAATTATTCAAGAGGTTGATAAAACTTCCGAACACTATCCAATTTATATTGCCTATTTGATTTTAAGATTTAATTTCGATGAGTTTACAAAAAAACACTACGATAGAATAATCAAGAAATTAAATATCACTGAAGAAGATTTGAAAGATGCTATAAATCAAATTCTTAAATTAGATCCAAAGCCCGGTAGTTCATACTCCGACCAAAGAAACCGGACAGCTCAATACGTAATGCCGGATTTTCTCCTCGAAAATCATAGTGGCGAATTGCAACTTACACTAAATCAGAAAAATGTTCCTGAATTACGCATTAGCCGCACATATTCCGAAATGCTTTTGTCCATTAGTAAAAGTAAGAAAAAGACGAGCAAAGATAAAGATGCGGCAGTTTATGTAAAACAAAAACTCGACTCAGCAAAATGGTTTATCGATGCAATAAAACAACGCCAGAATACTTTGCTTTTGACAATGAACGAAATAATTAATTATCAAAACGAATATTTTCAGGATGGAGACGAAACCAAGCTTCGTCCAATGATCTTAAAAGATATAGCCGAAACAACCGAACTCGATATTTCAACAATTTCAAGGGTGGCAAACAGCAAATATATTCAAACACATTTTGGAATTTTTCCTTTGAAATATTTCTTTTCGGAAGGAATGCAAACCGATTCGGGCGAAGAAGTTTCGACTCGTGAAATAAAAATTATTCTTAAAGAATGTATTGATAATGAGTCGAAAAAGAAACCTTTAACCGACGAGAAATTAGGTAAAATTCTTAACGAAAAAGGATATCCTGTAGCGAGAAGAACTGTTGCAAAATATAGGGAACAACTAAATATTCCTGTTGCTCGGTTGAGAAAAGAAATATAATAACGAAATATATTTGGTCATTTATCAATATTAAATTCAAATTTTTAACCATTCATTTATAAATATGAAATTATTTGCAAAAACCATTTCATTAATCTTTCATCCAATATTGATGCCCACTATTGCAATTGCAATAATATTTAATACAGGAACTTACCTTTCATACATTGCCTTTGAAGTGCAAAGATTGATTTATCTTGTAGTTTTGGTTTGCACATTCGTACTGCCATTAAGTGTATTGCCATTTTTATATTTCAACCAAAAAGGTAATAAAAAAAATAGTCCAAGACAGAATCAAATACTTATTCATTCAGTAGTTTTGATATCCTATTTATTTGCTTTCTACCTGCTAAGAAGAATGTCGATTCCTTTGTTTTTGCAATTATTTATGTTTGCTTCAAGTATTACAGTTTTGCTTTCTTCAATAATTTCTATTAAATGGAAAATCAGCTACCATATGATTAGCATTGGAGCTATTGTTGGAATTATTTTGTCAATTTCTATTCGGCTGTTAATTGATTTGCAGCTAATGCTTATGATTTCAATTTTGCTCGCCGGAATGTTGGGTTTTGCTCAACTATTTTTAAATAGACATAAGGCAACGCAAATATATTTTGGTTTTGGCTTAGGTCTGTTTTCAATATTGTCTTTTATGCTATTATATTGAGAAATGATAGCCGTGATTTACAATGATTTAACATAAAAAAATATAAAATATTTATGCCATATATAGAGCCAAAAGTTGAAAAAATTCACTATTCGATTGGTGAAGTAGCTGAAATGTTTGATATTAATACCTCAAAAATTCGTTTCTGGGAAAAAGAATTCGGAACATTAAGACCAAAAAAAAGCGGCAAGGGAAACAGAATTTTCACAAATAAAGATATTGAGCAAGTGAGGATGATATATTATTTGCTTGTAGAAAGAGGGATGACACTGAAAGGTGCCAAAATGAAGTTAAAAGACAATAAAGAAGATACTGAGCATAATTTTGAAATAGTGAAAAAACTACAAAATGTTAAAAAATTGCTTCTCCAGATTCACGATAAAATTTAGATGGTTTCATTTGCATGAAAAAATATTAATAATTATATGAAAATAAATGAATTAACAACATTTTTAGAAGCTCAGTTTCCACTTGATTTTCAGGAAGATTACGACAATTCCGGACTTATAATTGGCGATAAAAATCAAACTATTTCATCAGTACTATTATGTTTTGATATTACTGAAGATATTGTAGATGAGGCAATTGAAAAACAATGCAATCTAATTATTTCACATCATCCCATAATTTTTTCAGGTTTAAAAAAAATCACAGGAAAAAATTATGTTGAAAGAATTGTAATAAAAGCAATTCAAAATAACATTGCAATTTATTCGGCTCATACAAATTTAGACAGTGCTCAGGGAGGCATAAATACAAAAATATGCGAAAAAATTGGCTTGTCGAATTGTAAAGTTTTATCACCGAAAACCGATTTTCTGAAAAAAATTGTAACGTTCGCACCTATTCAAGATGCTGAAAAAGTACGTCAAGCTTTGTTCGGTGCGGGAGGTGGAAAAATTGGCGACTACGATTTTTGCAGTTATAATATTGAAGGAATCGGGAGTTTCAGAGCTTCTGAAAGTGCAAACCCGTATGTTGGCGAAAAAGGAAAAATCCATTTTGAAAAGGAAGTTCGAGTTGAAACTATTTTTCCGAAATATCTTCAGTCCCAAATAATTGAGGCTCTATTAAATGCACATCCTTACGAAGAAGTTGCTTATGATATTTATCCGCTCGATAATTTGTATGAAAAAGCAGGGATGGGAATGATTGGTGAACTTAAAGATTCTATTGACGAAATTTCCTTTTTAAAGAAATTAAAATCAGACTTCAATGTAAATACTGTCAGGCATTCTGAACTTTTGGGTAAAAAAATCAGAAAAGTTGCAGTATGTGGTGGGAGCGGAAGTTTTCTGCTGAAAAATGCAATTGCTGCCAGTGCAGATATTTTTGTTTCCGGAGACTTTAAATACCATGAGTTTTTCGATGCCGAAAAAAAAATATTAATTGCTGATATTGGGCATTTTGAGAGCGAACAAATTGCCATAAATATTTTTTATGATTTACTTACAAAAAAATTCTCTAATTTTGCGGTTTTTTTATCAGGTAAAAATTTAAATCCGATAAATTATTATTGAAAATATGGATACACAACAAGAAAATGTAATTAATTACAGAGAAATTTCGATTGAAAAGAAACTGAGAGCTTTGTATCAGTTGCAAACCAACGACTCAGAAATTGATAAAATACAAATTTTAAGAGGCGAGCTTCCTTTGGAAGTTGGCGATCTGGAAGATGAAATTGCTGGATTGCAAACCAGAATTAGAAATTATGAAGATGAGATTCAAACCTTAAAAAGCTCAATAAAAAGCAAAGAGAACGAAATGCTTACTGCTGAGGAGTTGATAAAAAAATATAATAGTCAGCAAGATAATGTTAGAAATAATCGTGAGTATGATTCTTTAACAAAAGAAATTGAGTACCAGAAACTTGAAATAGAACTCTGCGAAAAAAGAATTAAGGAATATACACAAGGAATTAGCGACAAAAATACACTTGCTAAAGAATCCAAGACCGTATTAGAAGATAAAACTGCTGATTTGCATCATAAAAAATCGGAACTGGAAGAGATAATTTTAGACACTAAAAAGGATGAGGAAAAACTCCAAAATGTTTCTAAAGATATTGAAAGAATAATTGAACCACGATTGCTTTCTGCATACAAAAGAATTAGAGGAAATGCAAGAAACGGTTTGGGAGTTGTTCAGGTGCAGCGTGATGCTTGTGGTGGGTGCTTTGCAAAAATTCCACCTCAGCGAGAACTTGATATTAGTTCAAGGAAAAAAATTATTGTTTGCGAATATTGTGGCAGAATCTTAGTTGATAGTCAAATTTCTAAAGAAGAACTCTAAGAAATTTTGAAAACCCTGAATTACACCTAAATATTTTGCATTAGAAGGTTTTAAATTTTGAGCTCCTTTGTCAATTTACTTGCAACAGAGG
The DNA here is from genome assembly GCA_018692315.1 of Bacteroidota bacterium. Classification (NCBI taxonomy): domain Bacteria; kingdom Pseudomonadati; phylum Bacteroidota; species Bacteroidota bacterium. The sequence goes on from JABHKC010000190.1 coordinate 10,307, forward strand.
GGCTCAAAATGTATTATGTTGACTGATTTTGAAATGCCAAGTCGAGAATTTATGATTTCTGAAATTGATGACAAACTTATTGATAAGCTATCTGTTTTAGCAGCTCTTAAATTCGAAGCCGAAGAGAAAGAAATAATTAAAAAGGATTTGAAAAATATTATTTCTTTTCTTGATAAAATTTCTGAAATCGATACAAGCGGAATTGAGCCTTTAAAATATTTAAATCAACCGGTTTTTTCTTATCGGGAAGATACAGCAAAAAAAGCTTTGGATAAAGAAAAAGCATTTTTGAATGCTACGAATCAAGAAAAAGGCTATTTTATGTCGCCAAAAATGGCGGATTTTAGCTAAAGGGGACTTCTAAAAATAGTAAATTTCAAGGCGTAAGAAATTTGAAAACCGCAGTTTACTATTGTAAATGAGGATTGTAAAATTGCGAAACAACGAAGAAATTTGCATTTTTAGAAGTTTCCTAAACTATTTCGTCTTTAAGTCCCAATTTATTTCAAAATCCCAATTCGACCTGATTTTAGTGGTTTCATTATAGATTATTACTTTTTCAGCTTGTATATTTTTTAAATAATTCCCTGTATCCCATTTTTCATTTCTATTTCTGTCAATAATAGTTTTCAAATTGTATTCAATGGGTCGGAGGTACTTTATTTCAATTGTTTGGTCGGAACTAAGTTCGAATTCCTGTAATACTTTATCATCAAGTCTTAGTAATTGAACAATCGAATTTGTATCAATGCCACTGATATTCAAAATTATATTCCCATAAAATTCTAATTCTTGAGATGTAAAACTAATTTCTATTGAATCATTTGTCAATCCAAAAATATCTGTAAAACAATTTTGATTTATAAATAGCTTATATTTAGTATTTTCCTCCCATTTTTTAGAAATTGAAAACTGCCGCGAATTTGCTGAATCTCCAAAAAACAAGAATTTATCAAATATCTCTACAGAATCAATCAAATGAGATAGAACAATCTGCGAACTATCAATATTATCAATCGGATTGGAACAATTCATTTTCAGCTTTTTATTTAAATCCATCATCCGATTGTTTTTCACATTAAATTCTATGCTTAACGAATTTAGATTGTCCTTATCTTTTTTATCTTTTTTATATTTAAAGTGCACAGTGTCAGTAAAAAGAATAAGTGTATTTGTAGAATCTTCTTTAAAATAGTCAAGCAAAAAACTTAATGTGTCCAGTTTTGAAATATTGGTGTCAGATATCCATATTGTAATAGTGTCATTTGTTAGATTGCTTTCATACGAATAGAAATTTTCTTTTTCCTCGAAATTTAATGGCGACAATGTAATTGAGTCTTTTAATGGTAGGTAAAAGAAAAATTGGCAGGAGCCGGGGATTGACCTTGCGGTATTCACTAAATATTGTTTTTTGTTTTGTTCCTCGAATAAAAATAGTTCAATATTATCAGGAAAAAATTCTGTAATCTTTTTCACAACAATTGAATCCATATAAACTACTTCAAAATTTTCCAAACTGTCGGAATGGTCAGTAATATTTAAACTATCAATTTCAATTTTTATAGTGTCAATAGGTATTTTTATAGTATCTATTTTTTCAATTACATTTGAATAAGGAACTATAAACGAGTCTAAAAAAGCAATTGCTTCGTTTGGTTGGTCGAAAAGATAATTTGAGTTAGCATCTTTAAGGGCAAAGATTAAAAAAGTATCGGAGCGGATATTATTAAAAGTAAAGTTGCCTTCTTTCGATGTTCTAGAAACGTAAAGTGGAAGTTCCTTATATGGTACAGAATCGTAAATGTTTGCATAAAGCATGACATAAATGCTTTCGGCTGCTTTCATAGTAAATGCCTCGTTTACAACTCCTTTCACCGAGAGTGAATCTATTTCATCGCCAGTAGAAAATACATACATGAAATTTTCGTAAATATTTCCTTCGTTGTTATCAACAATGGAGTTTCCAAAATTTAGCGTATAGGTTGTACTGTCGTTCAATTCGTTGTTTAAATTAATGTGTAAAGTTTTGCCTTTGATTTTTATTTCCGGTTTTTCGTCGAGCGGAGGAGAAATTATTAGTTGTTTTTCTGCATTTTTAAGTTGGAAATATTCGTCGAAAGTAATTTCTATAATTTGCTCATCGAAATTGGTAGTAAAATTTTCGGGCAGACTATTTACAATTTTCGGTGGAGTTTCGTCTTTTGGACCTCCAGAAGGAGCAGACATGTTGGCGCAAGAAAAATGAAATATTGATATTCCGAATAAAAATAATAGTTGAAAAACAACAAAATAGCTATTTGAGTAATTATATTTAAATATATTATGTGTGAGTTTCATGTTTTACAGAATTTTACTTTTATGTTCCAATTATCGAAAGTTGCCTCTCAACGAAAGTTATTTAACAATTTAGTACTTGCAAAAAAATATCAATATATAAACAACGTTTTAACTTACAAATATGGCAATTGTTTTAAATAAGATGTATATTTTTGTGCATCAAAATATATTACGAAAATAAATGGTATGATTTTAAATTATATAACATGGAATGTCGATCCTGAAATATTGAATTTTGGAAGCTTGGCTATTCGTTGGTATGGATTACTTTTCGCAAGCTCTTTCATTATAGGCTATTATATAATGAAAAACATGTTTGCAATCGAAAAAGTTTCGGTAGAATTATTAGACAAGCTGACTATTTATGTTGGTTTGGGTACAGTTCTCGGAGCAAGATTTGGACATTGTTTATTTTACGAGCCCGAATTTTATTTAAGAAATCCTCTCGAGATTTTATATATCTGGCATGGTGGTTTAGCAAGTCATGGTGCTGCTATTGGTATATTAATTTCTTTGTATCTATTTTCCCGAAAATCGAAAAAATCGTACTTGTGGATACTGGATAGAATTGTTGTTGTGGTTGCTCTATCTGGTTTTTTAATTCGTATGGGAAACCTAATAAATTCAGAAATTTATGGTCAAGAAAGTAGTTTGCCGTGGGCTTTTATTTTTGAAAGGAGCGATCCTATGAATGTTCCGCGACATCCGACACAAATTTACGAAGCCTTATGCTATATCTCTGTTTTTGCCTTTTTAATGTTTGGATATTTTAAGTGGGAATTTGGTAAAAAACAAGGATTACTTTTTGGAATATTTTTAATCGGAATTTTTGCTGCAAGGTTTTTTATCGAATTTGTGAAAGATATTCAAGTAAATTTTGAAAGCGATATGTTTCTGAATATGGGACAATTACTTAGTATCCCATTTGTATTGGTTGGTATCGTTTTGCTTTTTAGAGCAATTAAAATTAAATGAGTTGGGTTTTTGAATTATTGTCATATAGTTGAAGAAAATTAAGATTTTGGGATGTAGTTTATGAAAAATAGAAATATTTAAATAATAAAATCAATTTTGAATATTAAATTTGACTATGCTAAGCAAGCTAAAATACCTTAAAGCCTTAAGTATAATAAAGGAAATACCTACTGAAGGACATTCACCTTTATTAATTTTAGCTGATGATTATGAAAAATATTATATTAAATCGACTAAAGATAAGAATCCGTGTTATGATATATTAAATGAATTTATTTGTTATTATTTGCTGAAAATATGGCAAATACCTGTACCTGAAATTGCTGCGATAAAAGTAAATCCATCCTTGATTGAAAATAGAGATTTTACACAACTTTACCACAAGAAGTATTATTATGAGAAACTTACATTTGGTTCTCTGTCTAAACCAAAAGCTTTTGAAATGTCCAATTTCTTTGAAATAAGAGGAAAGGTCGATTTCAAAAAATTTATAAATCCCGATACTATTATCAAAATTGGTTTATTTGATATATGGGTAGATAATACAGATAGGAAACCATCCAATAATAATATAATTTTTCAATATATAAATGATAGAATTAAGATTTATGCTATTGATAATGCATTTACTTTTTGCAGTATGGACTATGAAAGTTTAAATCCACAGTATATTAGCAATACATTTGATGAAAATATTTTGGAAACAAAAATTGCAAAAAGGATTGTTTTTGAATTGAAGAAAGAAAAAGAGTGGATAAATGAATTTAGAAAATATTTTTACTTTTGTATAGAACAATCTTATGAAAACTTTAACAAAATTAAAGGATACATACCAAATGAATTAGGATTTAATGAAGAATTAAGTGAGTGCCTGAAAAATTTCTTATTTGATAAAGAGAGGAATAAAAAAGTTTTTGAAGAATTTTTAAAACGGATATAGCTATGAAATCATATTATAATATTATAAAGATTGCACCCAACCCAATAGCTGGAGATACTATTACTATTGGTCTTTTGGTTTTTAGCAATGGGATATATAAACTGCAATTTTCTAAGAATAAAATAAATATCACTAAAAGATTAATTGATAGCAGTAGTGAATTGGTTGATTACATTGTGAAGCAAATCAATAATAAGATTGATGACTTGAACAAGCAAATTAATGATGATAAAAATAAATTATTTTCTTTTCCATTATTCTTAGATGCCAATTATTTTGATTATCTAAATCGCTATTGTAATAATAATCTTCAGTTTAGTAAGCCTTTTGAAATTGAAGACTCCATTGATGACGGAAAGTTCAAAAAATTATTTTCAATATTTGTCTCGGATGATTATGAATCTAAACGTAATTTAGTAGAATCTTCAAATGATGAATTTTATCAGCGAATAAATAATCGTCTAATTTCAAGGGTTAAAGAGAAAGTACACACTAATATTAATTTAACCGAAAAAGTTTTACCTTCTCTCTATTTTCAATTTGAGTTGGATTGTATAGGAAAAAATGGAGTTATTACAAGTGCAAAGTCAATTGATTTTAGCAGAAATGAACAAACCATAGATAAACAAATTTCTCGCTATTTTCAGGTTTCAAGCTTGCTTGCTAAATATTATCAGGAAAACAGAGTTGAAAGCAATCTTTATATAATTGGAGACGAACCAAATATAATCAACTCTAAGGAGCATAAAATATGGGAGCAAATAGAAAAACAAAAATTAATTAAGATAATTCATTCTGAACAGTCAGATATAGTTGCAAATAAAATTGAAGAAATAAATGCACATCAATTTTTAGATTTTGATTCTATTAGTAAGCCAAACCAAATGGTTAAACAATCTGAAAACTCAAAAAGTAAAATTCCATAACAATCATATAAAGAAAGATATGTAGTTCTGTCATAAGCGCTTATGTTTGAAAAAAGCCGTCCAAATAATTTGTTTAATATAATTTTATTGTATTCTAATTCATGAATTTTTCAGTTAAACTATTTAATATAAAAGTATTTGCAATTTTCTTAATTGCATTTTCAATCTTATTTCAGATTTCGTGCAAACAGACGAAAATAAAAAGTGATGTGCCTGGCAAGGCAAAACCTGATAGCTCATCAATAGAGTTTATATCTGAAAAAATTAGAGAAAATCCGAAAAATGCCGATTTGTTTTTTCGCAGAGCTTTAGTTAAAATTTCAGAAAATGAAACAAGTTCAGCAATAGGCGACTTCACAATTGCTATTAATTTAGATTCCTTAAAAGCTGAGTATTATATAAAATTGGGAGAATGCCAACTCTCGCAAGGAAAATCCGGTTTGGCTAAAGAAGCCTTTGATAATTGTTTAGAACATTTTCCGGATAATACTGAGGTTTTAATAAAACTGGCTAAAATTCATTTATATGTCAAACAATATGAGGAATCGATGAGATTACTTTCTGCGGCTCAAACAATTGATAGTCATTTGTCTGATATATTTTTCACTAAAGCAATAATTTATAAGGAATTAAATGATACTTCTCGAGCAATTAAGAACTTTGAGTTATGTATAGAAAATGAGCCGGAACATTATCAGGCTTATGAAAATTTGGCATATATATATGCACAACTTGGCGATTCTTTGGCTGTAGATTATTATAAAAATGCAATTGAAATTATACCGGAAAACATATTTGCGCACTATGGGCTTGCAATGTTCTATCAAAATCAGCGGCAGCTCGAAAAGGCAATTAATGAATATGAATATATTATTGAGAATATTGATAGTGCAAACTTTTCGGTTTATTTTAATATTGGGTATATAAATTTGGAATATTTTAAAAACTACGATTTTGCTATAGAATATTTTTCAAAAGCAATTTCGTACAAAAATAACTATATCGATGCTATATATAATAGAGGTTTGTGTTATGAATACATGAAGGACTACATAAAATCTAAAGAAGATTATAATTTAGTGCTACAGTATTATCCGAATTATGAAAATGCTGTGGAAGCTCTAAATAGAATTGACGAAATTTTGTATAAAAACAAGTAGCAAACTATTTTTTCTAATGTTCAATACTAAATTTCAAGAGCAATTTTTTTGCTATGTATAAGGTGTGAAAATTGGATTAAATCTTAGCTCATTAAAATTAAGACTATAACAATATGAAAAATCAAATTTTAATTTACATAATCTTTTTGCTTTCTGCCAATATTTTTGCGCAAAATGTAATGAATCCTGAGGATTTGTGGAAATTTAAAAAGATAAACAATATTCAAGTTTCGCCCGATAATCTGAATATATTGTTCAGTTCCACAAGTTTTGACATTGAACAAAATTCCAGTTTTATCGATTTGAATTTGTATTCAATCAAAAATAAAAAGCTTGAAATTGTTGGGCAAAGTCTTGACAATAATCAAAATGCTATTAATATAAACAAACTTCCTGATGAGAAATTTGCAGCAAATTGGAGGCCTGATGGTAAAAAAGTTACTTTCCTTAGTCCTTTAAAAGGAGAATATCAGTTGTTCGAGTCTAATACGGATGGGTCTGAATTGAAGCAAATTACAAATATTGAAGGCGGAATTACTTCATACAAATATTCGAACAATATGTCAAAAATTCTTTTTACAAGAGAAGTAAAAGATGACGCATTTTCAGAAATTTATCCTGATTTGCCAAAGGCTAATGTAAATGTTTGCAACGATTTGCTTTACAGACATTTGGATACGTGGTCAGATAGTTACCATAGCCATATAGTTTTTGCCGACTATTCTGAAATGCAAGTCATTAGTTTAAAGGATATTATGCCAGGAGAACCTTTCGACTCTCCTTTAAAACCTTTCGGTAAAATCGATCAGATTGATATAAGTAGCGAAGGAAAATATATTGCTTACACTTGCATCAAAAAGGAAGGAAAAAATCTTGCAGTTAGTACAAATTCAGATATATATTTATATAATTCATTAAATTCACGAACAAGCAATCTTACAGCAAACAGCTATGGCTACGATTTGGAGCCGGTTTTTTCTCCTGATGGAAAAAAACTTGCATGGCTTAGCATGAATCGGGCTGGTTTTAAGTATGATAAAAAAAGCATTATGATTTATAGTTTCGATGAAGGGACAACTACCAATTATTCAGAAAATTTTGAAGAAAGTGCTTCAAAGCTTGCTTGGTCTGATGATAGTGAGTTTTTATATTTCATTTCTGGAACTCAGGCTACATGTCAAATCTTTCAATTAGATATTACAAAAAAGGAGATTTCACAACTCACTAATGGCGACCATGACTATACAAATATTAAATTTTCAAACAAAAACATTATAGGAATTAAAGAAACAATGTCTAGTCCGTCTGATATTTTCTCAATAAAAATTTCAAATGGTAATGAAAAGCAATTAACTTTTCTCAATAAAAATGAGCTTGATAATTTGAAATTTGGAAAAACTGAAAAACGCATGGTCGAAACAACCGACAAAAAAAGTATGTTGGTTTGGATTGTTTATCCTCCCGATTTTGATGCAAAAAAATCGTATCCTGCAATTTTGTATGCACCAGATGGTCCTCAAATTGCTGTTAGCCAGACTTTTTTATACGATTATAATTTTCATTTGATGGCTGCAAACGGATATATTGTTTTTGCACCAAATAGAAGTGGAGTCCCAACTTTTGGGCAAGAATGGAAAGATAAAATTAATAGAGATTTTGGGGGGCAATGTATGGTCGATTTGAAAACTGCTGTCGATGAAATTTCTAAAGAGCCTTTTGTTGACAGAAATAGAATTGCTGCTGTCGGTAAAAATTTTGGAGGATATTCGGTTTATTGGCTTGCTGGAAATCAACCAAATAAATTTAAGGCATTGATTTCACATTCCGGTATTTTCCATTTCGAAAGTTGGTATGGCACTACCGATGAGCTATTTTCTCCGAATTGGGATTTGGGTGGCTCGTTCCACGAAAATGATGAGAACATTTCATATAAATTTTCTCCTCACAATTTTATACATAAGTGGAAAACGCCAATGCTTATTACTCATGGTGAAAACGATTTTCGAATTCCAATTTCTCAATCTGTTGAGGCATTTAGTGCTGCAAAACTGCAAGGTATTAATAGTAAATTCCTCTATTTCAACGATGAAGGGAATATTTTTTCTACACCTCAAAATGCAATTTTTTGGCATAGGTCAATTTTAGATTGGTTAGATACATATGTAAAAAGCGGAGCTGAAATTAAGAATGAATTCGAAACTATCGAAAACAGACAAGAAGGTTTCTCAGGGCAAAATTCTGGAGGCGATAAGCAAAAATCTGATAAGAGAGACAATAAAAAACAAGAAAAACCAACTACCAGTAAAGGAAGAAAGAGATAAAACTTTACTGATATACTAATTTTCGTAATGCAAAAATTACCTCCGCTGTTGGCGATTAGCTATTTCAGCCCAATATATTTTTACAAGCAACTTACAAATTGTCCTGTTGTTTATATCGAAAACGACGAAAATTATTTAAAACAAACCTATAGAAATAGGTGTGAAATATATGCTGCAAATGGAAAGTTGAGCTTGAGTATCCCTGTTCAGAAACTATCAAACCAAAAAACCAATATAAGGGATATTAAAATTTCGTATGAAATAAATTGGCAAAAGCAACATTTAAAATCAATTGAATCTGCCTATAGTTCTTCGCCATTTTACGAATTTTATATGGACGACTTTTTAGATTTTTTTATAAAAAATACGGAATTTCTGTTCGATTTGAATTTGAAAATAATTGAAACTGTAAATAAAATTCTTAATATTAGCCCAATAATTCGTTTTTCTGATAATTTTGTATTTGATACGAACAATCATTTCCAGGATTTTCGCAATCTCATAAGCCCGAAAAATGAGTCTTATAATGCTAGCACCAGTATTAATTTTGATGAATATAAGCAGGTATTTTCAGAAAAATATGGATTTATATCAAATTTGAGTATTCTGGACTTAATTTTTAACGAAGGTCCAAATTCAATTTCATTTTTGAAAATAGACTAAATTTGAATAATTGCTGAAGTTACTTGGCCAAATTGCCGTCTTTACTATAGATAAAACCAAAAGAAAAAAAAATGCACTATTGAGACTTTATAAATTTGGCTGATAAACATCTTTATTTTAACTTTGCAGCTGAAAAAATGGTCCAGTAGCTCAGTTGGATTAGAGCAACAGCCTTCTAAGCTGTAGGTCCCAGGTTCGAGCCCTGGCTGGATCACTTTATTTTCCTCACCAAAAACTTACAATTTATCTTTGCAATTATTTTATCGAACAGATGAATAATTGTATGGGAAATCAATATTTTCTATTCTTAATTGTATCAATTTTAGCAAAATACATTCGTGATATCATAGGTTTTGTATTTTCACTACCATAACATTTATTTCATTATAAAAATTGAAATTATTATATATTTGCAATATATATAATCATATAAATTTTGATAAAATGAAAATATTAATTTGTATTAGTCATGTTCCTGACACTACAGCTCGAATTGCATTTGTAGAGGACAACACAAAGTACGATAAATCTGATGTTCAGTTTATTATTAGTCCATACGAAGAACTTGCTTTGACGCGAGCATTAGAAATTAAGGAAAAAATTGGAGATGTTCAAATAAGCGTGCTAAATATTGGACTTCCTGAAACCGAACCAACTTTACGCAAAGCTTTAGCGATTGGTGCAGACGATGCTATTCGTGTAAATGCTGAAGCAACAGATGCAATGTTTGTAGCTAAGCAGATTGCTGAAGTAGCTAAATCAGGAGACTACGATCTTATTCTCACAGGCAAAGAATCAATTGATTATAATGGCTTTCAAGTGGGAGAAATGGTTGCAGAATTTCTTGATATTCCTTCCATTACCAGTGCTTCAAGCCTGAATATTGAAAAAGAAAAGGGGCTTGTTGAACGCGAAATTGATGGCGGCAAAGAATTAATATCAACAAGTTTGCCCTTTGTAGCCAGCGGACAAAAAGGCATTGCCAAGGAACCAAGAATTCCAAGTATGCGAGGTATTATGATGTCTCGAAGAAAACCTTTGAAAGTTGTTGAAGCAGTAGAATTTAAGCCATTTACTCAAGTTTTAAACTATAAAATGCCAACTGCAAAAGCTGCTTGTAAGATGATTGATCCTGAAAATCCAGAAGAACTCGTCAGACTCCTTCACGAAGAAGCAAAAGTTATATAGAAGTTTTATTAGAAATTAAAAATTGGAATTATGTCGATATTAATATATACAGAAAATTGGGACGGGAAATTTAAAAAATCTACATTCGAACTTGTATCCTATGCAAACCAAATTGCTAAAATGCTTGAAATAGAGACTATTGCTCTTTCGATCGGGAAAGTTTCGAACGTTGAACTAGAAAAACTTAGCAACTATGGAGCTTCAAAAATAGTATCCATAACAGAAGAGAAGCTTGACGATTTCGTTTCTCAGGCATATAAATCAGCGATTTCAGAAGTTGCCCAAAAATACCAAAGCAATATAATTGTTTTTGCAAATAATTATAATGGACGCTCAATTTCGCCTAGGCTGGCAGTGAATTTAAGAGCAGGATTAGCATCTGGTTGTGTCGAATTACCAAAATCAATCGAGCCTTTTGTTGTTACAAAAAAAGTATATTCTGGAAAAGCATTTGCCGATATTCAAATTAATACTGAAATTAAAATACTTACTCTCAATCAAAACTCATATAAATTAGTTGAAAATTCTGTAGATTCGCAGAAAGAAGAATTTCAGCCTACAATTAAAGATAGTGATTTTGGAAGCAAACCGATTGAACTTAAAAAGTCTCAAGGTAAAATATTAGTCTCTGAAGCAGAAATATTAGTTTCAGCCGGGCGTGGTTTAAAAAAACCTGAAAATTGGAGCATGATTGAAGAAATGGCTGAAATATTAGGGGCTGCCACAGCTTGTTCAAGACCAGTTACCGATTTAGATTGGAGACCTCATGAAGAACATGTAGGACAAACAGGAAAAGTTGTTGCCCCAAACTTATATTTTGCCATTGGAATATCAGGTGCAATCCAACATTTAGCTGGGGTAAACTCCTCAAAAGTAATAGTTTCGATAAATACTGATCCTGATGCACCAATGTTTGAAGCTTCAGATTATGGTATTGTAGGCGATGCTTTTCATGTTGTCCCTAAATTAATTGAGGCTTTTCGCAATCTAAAGAATAATTCTTGATATAAGAATTTTGGAAAATCATAAAACATCTATTGTTATTAGATCAAAAGTGCAAATTATAACACTGATATACAGCATTATAGAAAGAATATAATTTTTATTAAAAAAAAGTGCAAAAAAATTTGGAGGCTAATAATATTAACTCTATTTTTGCAGCCGTTTTTTGACAATATGAAATGCCGAGAATATTAATGAATATTTAGAGCAAAATTATTACAAAATGTGAAGGAAATTTATTTTGAAAAAACTTCAAAAAAGATTTGGTAGTAAAAAAAATAGTTTTTATCTTTGCAGCCGCTTTTGAAACACTGAAACGTCAGTAGAATTTAAGTAAAAAGCATGAAAACAAATACACATTTTTTATTGAAATAGAATGTAAAAATAATTTCAAAAAAAGTGAAAATAAATTTGGATTGTATTATAAAAAGGTATTACCTTTGCAGTCCAATTTTTTGAAATTGTTCTTTGAAAATATTGAGAAGTAAAATAAAAGCCAAGTAAGATTTCCATATAAATTGAATTTGGATAACAATTTTGAGTCAAAAAATTTTTCTACAACGAAGAGTTTGATCCTGGCTCAGGATGAACGCTAGCGGCAGGCTTAACACATGCAAGTCGAGGGGTAACGATGGTTTCGGCCAGGCGACGACCGGCGCACGGGTGAGTAACGCGTATGCAACCTACCTTTAACTGAGGCATAGCTTCGAGAAATCGGAATTAATACCTCATAATATTTTTTAATCACATGATTTTAAAATTAAAGTTCTTTGGTTCGGTTAAAGATGGGCATGCGTAACATTAGTTTGTTGGTGAGGTAACGGCTCACCAAGACTACGATGTTTAGGGGTTCTGAGAGGATGATCCCCCACACTGGTACTGAGACACGGACCAGACTCCTACGGGAGGCAGCAGTGAGGAATATTGGGCAATGGGCGCAAGCCTGACCCAGCCATGCCGCGTGCAGGATGACGGCTCTAGTAGTTGTAAACTGCTTTTATACAGGAAGAAATACTCCGATTCATCGGAGAGTTGACGGTACTGTAAGAATAAGCATCGGCTAACTCCGTGCCAGCAGCCGCGGTAATACGGAGGATGCAAGCGTTATCCGGATTTATTGGGTTTAAAGGGTGCGTAGGCGGAATAATAAGTCAGTGGTGAAAGCCTGCAGCTTAACTGCAGAACTGCCATTGATACTGTTAATCTTGAGTATAGTTGAGGTGGGCGGAATGTGTTATGTAGCGGTGAAATGCTTAGATATAACACAGAACACCAATTGCGTAGGCAGCTCACTAAACTATCACTGACGCTGAGGCACGAAAGCGTGGGGAGCGAACAGGATTAGATACCCTGGTAGTCCACGCCGTAAACGATGATTACTCGTTGTGTGCGATATATTGTACGTGACTGAGCGAAAGCA
>JABHKC010000191.1 GCA_018692315.1 Bacteroidota bacterium
TTTATTCAGGCACTTCTTAGCAAGAATGAGAAGAAAAAGCAAGTGCTATACTAAAAAGTTAGAAATGTTGAAACAAGCTGTAATGATGCTCATGTTGAAATGGAATAATCAATTAAGTATACTTTGTTAACAATGCCCTTTTAATTAATGGTCTAAAAGAGGCATCTGTATTTGCAATTGAAGTCGGTAAAGGAAAATTTGACAATGAATACCATCCTTTAAGTGATAAAGACACCATGGGTTCTGCTCTTCAAAAAATGGCAAAAAACCTACAGCAGGCAAATATTGAGAAAGAATCACAGGATTGGATTAAAACAGGACAAAATAGCCTAAACGAAAAAATGAAAGGTGATCAGGATTTGGTAGAATTGGCAAGCAATATAATAACATTCCTTGCAAAATATATGTTAGCCAAGGTAGGTGCGATTTACTTAATGGAATCTGATCAGAAAAACTTAAAACTTTCTGCTTCTTATGCTTTTAGGACAAGAAAAAACATGAATAACAAAATTCTTGTAGGAGAAGGACTGATCGGACAGGCTGCTTTCGAAAAGGAAATGATTATTTTGTCGAATGTTCCCGATGATTATATTTCAATAAATTCCGGTTTGGGGGAAACCCCTCCAAAAAATATTGCTGTAATTCCTTTAATTTATGAAACAAGAGTATTAGGCGTAGTTGAATTAGGTATTTTGGATGAATGGAATCCACTTCAAATTGAACTCCTTAAAATTATACAGGAATTGGTAGGTGTTAGTCTTTATTCTGCCAAAGCAAGGGTCGATATGAAAGTAATGCTTGAAAAAACCCGCGAACAGGCCGAAGCTCTCCAGATACAACAAGTAGAATTGAAGCAAACTAACGAAGAAATGCAGGTCCAGCAGGAAGAATTGCGTGTGGCCAATGAAGAACTTGAAGAACAGACAAAAGCTCTTAAAAAAAGCGAACAAAATCTTCAGCAACAACAGGAAGAGTTACGTGTTACCAATGAAGAATTGGAAGGAAAAACAGTATCACTTGAAAAGCAAAAGCAACGGATTACTGAAAAAAATATCGAATTGGAAATTGCACGTAGCGATATTGAACTAAAGGCAAAAGAATTAGAAATTTCAAGCAAATATAAATCTGAATTTCTTGCCAATATGTCACATGAACTTAGAACTCCTTTGAACAGTTTATTAATTCTTTCGCAAAATCTGACAAATAACAAACACAAAAACCTTAAAGACGATCAGATTGAAGCGGCTGAAATAATCAATAAAAGTGGTCAAGACTTATTAAATTTGATAAACGAAATTCTTGATTTATCTAAAATTGAATCAGGAAAAATGGCATTTGAAGTAGAAGAATTTCCGATAGAAGATATTGCCACCGAAATAAATCTCTATTTTCAACATGTAATTGATGAAAAAGGTCTGAACCTTGAGGTGAGTTTAAGTAACCATTTGCCGAAAACAATTACCTCCGACAGACAAAGATTAGAACAGATAATAAAAAATCTAATGTCTAATGCAATTAAGTTTACTAATAAAGGCGAAATTAAAGTCGAGATTTCTAAACCAAAAGAAGGAATAAATCTTTCTAAAAGTAAATTGCAAGCTGAAAAAGCACTTTCAATCTCAATTTCCGATACAGGTATTGGTATTCCAAAAGAAAAGCATTTGTCAATTTTTGAAGCTTTTCAGCAAGCAGAAGGTGGGACAGCTAGAAAATTTGGAGGAACGGGTTTAGGATTGTCAATATCTCGCGAAATTGCAAAAATCTTAGGTGGCGAAATTCAACTTGAAAGTGAAGAAGGAAAGGGTTCCACTTTTTCTTTAATTATTCCCTATGTTTCAGTAATTGATGAGGATGAAGTAAATAAACCCGAAAAAAGACTTGTCAAAGGAAAGAAAATAGAAACCTTAAAAAAACTAAGAAATAATTTTAAGTCAACTCAAGTGATGGACAATACATCTGAAGAAATATCCACTTTTGTTGATGATGACAGAAATGATTTGACAAATAATGATAGAACCATTTTAATAATAGAAGACGATTTGGAATTTGCCAAAGTTCTTTTGATGCAATGTCATGAAAAGAATTTTAAGTGCATAGTTTCTCCTTCCGGTGAAGATGGTTTGTCTTTGTGCGAAAAGCATTTGCCTGAAGCAGTAATTTTAGATATTAAACTTCCGGGAATTGATGGTTTGTCTGTTCTTGATTTAATAAAAGAAAATGCGGCTACTCGCCATATTCCTGTCCATATGATGTCGGCATACGAAGAGACTATTGATGCTTACAAAAGAGGTGCAATTGGTTATTTAATGAAACCTGCAAAACCTGTGGAACTTGAAGCTGCAATTGAAAAAATTGAAACTTTCATTGATAGAAAAATGAAAGATCTTTTGATTGTTGAAGATGATGAAAATCTACGAAAGATAATTCGCGGCATAATTGGTGATCATGATGTAAATACAATAGGAGTGGGTACAGGTAGCGAAGCAATAGACTACATTAAGAAAGAAAAAGTAGATTGTATAGTATTAGATCTTGGTTTGCCCGATATGTCAGGTTTTGAAATGTTAGGTAAATTAGAAAAAGAGAAGAATTTGACGATTCCTCCTGTAATCATTTATACCGGGAAAGACCTGACAAGAAATGAGAACGAACAATTGCAAAAATATACTAATTCAATTATTATAAAAGGTGTAAAATCTGAAGAACGGCTTCTTGATGAAACGGCTTTGTTTTTACATCGGGTTGTTAGCGAATTGCCACAACATCAGCAAAAAGTTATTTCTAACTTACATAACAAAGAGGCTCTTTTTGAGAATAAAAATATTCTTATAGTTGATGATGATATCCGAAATATATTTGCATTAACACAAATACTTGAAGAACGAGGAATGAATATCCATAAAGCCGAAAATGGAGTGAAAGCACTTGAACTTCTTGATATACAGACAAATATTGACCTAATATTAATGGATATTATGATGCCGATAATGGATGGATACGAAACCACAAAAAAAATCAGAAAACAAAATCGTTATAAAAAACTACCAATTATTGCTCTCACTGCTAAAGCTATGAAAGGAGATAAAGAAAAATGTCTGGATGCCGGAACCAACGATTATTTGTCGAAACCGGTAAATATTGATAAACTTTTATCTCTTATGAGAGTATGGATGTATAAATAGAAAATTAAAATGTCGAAAGATAAAACCAAAATATTAATTGTTGACGATAAGATTGAGAATCTTATTGCTCTGGAAACTTTACTTGTAGATTTCGATATTGAAATTATTAGAGCCTTATCGGGTTTCGAAGCTTTAACTCACACATTTAACAATGATTTTGCATTAGCTATAATGGATGTTCAAATGCCGGAGATGGATGGTTTTGAAACTGTTAAACTTCTCAGAAAAGCTAAAAGTACGAAGCATCTTCCAGTAATATTTGTGTCTGCAATTTATAAAGAAAATACACATATAATAAAAGGAATAGAATCGGGCGGAGTCGATTTTATTATTAAACCGTTAAATAGAGAAATTTTATGTGGGAAAGTGAAAATATTTCTGGAACTTCATAAGCATAGAACAAAACTCGAAGAGCTTGTATCTCAGCAAACTAAAGACTTGGTTGAAGAAATTCATGTAAGACGAGAAGCCGAAGAACTTCTAAAAATTCAAAAAGAGAAGGCAGAATCGTCAACGCATGCAATGTCAATTTTTTTGGCAAGTATGAGTCACGAAATAAGAACTCCAATGAATGGAATTATTGGCATGTCAAATTTGCTAAAAGAAACCAAACTTAACGATAGTCAAAAAGAATTGGTAGATATAATTCATCTTTCAGGAAACAATCTTATCACAATAATCAATGATATTCTTGATTTTTCAAAAATAGAATCCAATCAGGTAGAGCTTGAAAATATAGAATTCAACTTATTCAAACTAGTTGAAGATATATATAAATTACTTCAGATTCGAGCAAACGAAAACCGTGTTAAACTTATAAAAAAGATAAGTCCGGCAGTACAGAAAGTAATTAAAGGAGACCCTGTTCGTTTGAAACAAATATTAATTAATTTGTTGAACAATGCTATAAAATTTACCGACAAGGGGAGCGTAACTTTGAAATTGAATATTAGAGAAAAAACTAACAAAAAAATTAAATTATATTTTGAGGTTGAAGATACCGGAATAGGAATTTCGGAAGAAGGGAAAAAGAATCTTTTTAATGTGTTTAAACAATCTGATTCATCGATAAATCGTAAATATGGAGGCACAGGATTAGGATTGGCTATTTCGAAAAACTTATCCAAACTTATGGGAGGAGAAATCGGAGTGGAAAGCAAGTATGGTAAAGGCTCGAATTTTTGGTTCACAGCAGTTTTCGATAGAGTTAAACAATCTGTTGTTAAACTTGATGAAAATCAGAATATTATCCACTCAAAAAGTTCCAGAAAATTGCAAATTCTTCTTGCTGAAGACAATGTTATTAATCAGAAAGTAGCTGTATATAATTTACAGAAATTCGGGCACGAAATAGATATTGCGGAAAATGGAAAAATTGCTGTAGAAAAATATCAAAAGAATAAATACGATGCTATTTTAATGGATATTCATATGCCAGAAATGAGTGGTATTGAAGCTACTGCAGAAATCCGAAGAATAGAACTTAAAAATAAAGCAATTGGCAATATCAAGATTATAGCCATGACTGCAAATGCCTTAAAAGGCGATAGAGAAAAACTTCTGGCAACTGGTATGAATGAGTATATAAGCAAACCATTTAAACCTGAAGAACTAAAAAAAATACTTGTGAATATTACCAATGAGAATGAAGCCTAAAATATTGATAGTTGACGATAGGATTGAAAATCTGATTGCATTAGAAAAACTTCTTGAAGATTTCGATATTAAGTTTGTTAGAGCTTTATCAGGAAACGAAGCTCTCACACAGACTTTTGACAACGAATTTGCCCTTGCAATTATCGATATTCAGATGCCAGATATGGATGGATATGAAACAGTTGAGTTATTGCGACAATCGAAAGCTACGAAATACTTGCCAGTAATTTTTGTTTCAGCAATTTACAAAGAAGATTTTTACGTGATAAAAGGAATTGAGACCGGGGCAGTCGATTTTATTTCGAAACCAATAAACGAAAAAATACTTCAGGGAAAAGTTAAAGTTTTACTTAATCTTTATATTCAAAGGAAAGAATTAGAAACAATAATTTCCGACAGGAATACCAAAAACGAGCAACTTTTAGAAACTATCGAAACTCTAAATACTACTAAAAGTAAATTGGTAGAAGCCAAAGAAAAAGCCGAAGCAGCAACAAAATCTAAGTCAATGTTTTTGGCAAATATGTCGCACGAAATAAGAACTCCCCTTAATGGAATTCTTGGAATGGCAGATATTCTACAACAAACCAAATTAAATAAAGAGCAAGAAGAAATTTCAGAAATGATAAAAGTTTCAGGCTCAAATTTGCTGTCTATAATCAACGACATTCTTGATTTTTCTAAAATTGAAGCGTCCCAAATACAACTCGAAAAAATTGTATTCAATTTAAAAAAGGAAATAGATGAGATAGAAAAATTGTTTAGCATAAAAATTATGGAAAAAGCAATAAAATTTTCTGTCAAGGTTGATCCTCGAATTCCTCAAAATTTAGTCGGAGATCCCATAAGACTAAAACAAATAATTATAAATCTAATAAACAATTCAATAAAATTTACCAAAAACGAAGGTAGTGTTTGTCTCTCAGTCGAATTTTCTAAAAAAAAGCCGAATAAACTGAAACTATTATTTAAGATTGTTGATACAGGTATCGGTATTTCTGAAGAAGGAAAAATGCGGCTTTTTAAAACATTTTCGCAATCAGAAAAATCTACTACAAGAAAATATGGAGGAACAGGTTTAGGATTGGCAATTTCAAAATCATTGTCTGAGCTTATGGGCGGAAATATTGGAGTAGAAAGCGAATTGGGAAAAGGCTCAACATTCTGGTTTACAATTGTATTAGGAATTTCAGAAAAGCAACAAAAACAGTTAGACAATAAGGAAATTGAAAATGACACAACAGCAACAGAAAGCCTCAGTATTTTATTGGCTGAAGATAATCCTATAAATCAAAGAGTTGCCATTTTCAATATTAAAAAATTAGGTCATACAATAGATATTGCTGAAAACGGAAAAATTGCATTTGACATGTTCAAATCTAAAAAGTATGATTTAGTACTCATGGATATTCAAATGCCAATTATGAATGGTATTGAGGCCACAAAAAAAATAAGAAATTATGAATCTGAAAATGAAAAAAGTAATAAAACAAAAGTAATTGCAATGACTGCAAGCGCCATGAAAGGCGACAAAGAAAGGTTTATTGCAGCCGGGATGGACGATTATATTAGCAAGCCATTTCATCCTTCCGAACTTAGAAAATTGCTTAATACATAATATCTTAAGACTATTTTTAGTCTTGCAACAAAAAATAGATTTAAATAAGTTTGATCTATTTGATTTATAAAAAACTACTTTTGTCAAAAAATTAAATCAATTTTTATAATTTAGCGTATATATAAAATCGGTTTTGAAAAATTTGAATACTTATTCTTAGAATGATTACAGCATTAATTATAGACGATGAAGCGAAAAGCAGGATTACTTTGAGAAATTTTCTTGGCAAGTACTGCAAGAATATTGAAATTGTTGGCGAAGCTGATGGTGTAAATTCTGGAATAGAGCAAATCAATAAATTAAATCCTGAAGTAATTTTTCTTGACATCCACATGCAAGATGGTTCCGGCTTCGATTTACTTGAAAGAATTACAAAGAAAAACTTCAAAATTATTTTCGTAACAGCATATAGCCAGTATGCCATAAAAGCGTTTAAATTCAGTGCAATAGATTACTTATTAAAGCCATACGATCCGGAAGAATTGGTCAGTGCAGTCGATAAAATTAAAGAAAATGACAAGTACTACTCAATTGATAAAAAGTTGGAAACTTTGATAAGTAATAGAAACGGATTCAATAAAATTGCATTGCCAACCATGAGTGGTATCCATCTTGTAAAAGTAAAAGATATTGTTCGGTGTCAATCAACAAGTAATTATACCAACATCTTTCTGAATTCAAAGGAAACTATCTTAGTAACAAAAACTCTCAAAGAATATGAAGAGTTGCTCTCAAAATCGAAATTTTTCAGAGTTCATCAATCACATCTAATAAATTTGGCATATGTCGAAAGATATATAAAAGGTGAAGGTGGCACAATTATTATGGAAGATGGTTCGGAAGTAGAAGTTGCTCGCCGCAGAAAGGATAAATTCTTAACACTTTTGTTGCACAATTAGTTGGAACAATAATAACTTAATGGCCATAAATTCATAAGGTTGAAAATATAAATATGTGAATTTATGGCTATTTTTTTGCAAAATCCTTTTGAATGTTTAATGGATATTTCATTTTCAAATCAAATAGTTCAATAAATTAATTTTAAATATCTTTGGCGTTTTAATAAATTATATATAAAGGGTTTTTCTATAAAGGCATGAGATTGAATAAATTTATTTTTTTCATGCAAAATGAAATATTGAATTTAAAATTACTGTAAACAAAGAGCTTTATGAGTAAAGCAACAAATATACATCCGGTATTCGATAGGATAATCAGTAGGGAGGAAAAAGAAGAATTGTTAAAACAAAAATCAATAGTTTTATGGATGACAGGTCTTTCCGGATCAGGTAAATCAACAATTGCTATTGGTGTAGAAAAAGTACTTCACAAAAAAGGCTTCCTTACTCAAATTTTAGATGGCGATAATATTCGCACAGGCATAAACAACAATCTTGGATTTTCGGAAGAAGACCGATATGAAAATATTCGCCGAATTGCCGAAATTTCTAAATTATTTCTTGATTGTGGCATAATTACAATAAACAGTTTTGTGAGTCCGACTATCGAAATTCGCAAACAAGCTAAAGATATAATCGGTTCAAATAATTTCGTTGAAATTTATATTAATGTGCCTTTAGAAATTGCAGAAAAACGAGATGTGAAGGGTCTTTATAAAAAAGCAAGAGAAGGCAAAATTAAAGATTTTACAGGAATAGATTCTCCATTCGAAGAACCAATAAATCCCGATATTGAAATTAGAACAGATGAATTAAATATTCAAAATTCCATTGACAAAGTTTTAGAAAAAATATTACCAATTATTAATAAATGCAGATAAGAATCTGCAAAATTTCAGATAAATATGAAAAGATACAAAATCAATCATCTCAGAGAGTTAGAGTCTGAGTCGATTTACGTAATACGCGAGGTAGCAGCTCAGTTCGAAAAACCTGTAATGCTTTTTTCCGGAGGTAAAGATTCAATTGTTATGTTTCATTTGGCGCGAAAAGCTTTTACTCCTGCAAAAGTTCCTTTTCCACTAATGCACATCGATACTGGGCATAATTTTCAGGAAACCTTAGATTTCAGAGATAAACTAATGGAGGAAACTGATACAAAATTGATAGTAAAATATGTTCAGGATTCGATAGATAAGGGTAGAGTAGCTGAAGAAACCGGACCCAATGCCAGTAGAAACAAAGCACAGACTACAACTTTGCTCGATGGTCTTGAAGAACTAAAAATAGATTGTGCAATGGGCGGAGGAAGACGTGACGAAGAAAAGGCTCGTGCTAAAGAAAGATTTTTCTCCCACCGAGACGAATTCGGACAATGGGATCCAAAAAATCAACGCCCGGAATTATGGAATATTTTTAACGGTAGAAAACAGCTTGGCGAACATTTTCGCGTATTTCCAATAAGTAATTGGACAGAAATGGATGTTTGGCAATATATTTTACTCGAAAAAATTGAAATGCCAAGTCTTTATTTCTCTCACCAAAGAGAAGTCTTTGACCGCGATGGAACATTACTCGCCGTCTCTCCATATATTAGCTTGAGAGAAAATGAAAAACCAATGGTGAAGACAATACGTTTCAGAACTATTGGTGATTCAACATGTACAGGAGCGATAGAATCTCCAGCTAATTCTCTTGAAGAGATTATTCAGGAAGTTGCATCTACCCTTGTTACCGAAAGAGGTGGAAGAGCTGACGACAAGCGCTCCGAAGCAGCTATGGAAGATCGCAAAGTAGAAGGATACTTTTAAAGAGTTCGTTCTACATTTTAAAACAATATTAAAATACAATAATTATGGCAAAAGATAAAGGATATTTGAACATGGAATTACTGCGATTTACCACCGCAGGTAGTGTGGATGATGGAAAAAGTACATTAATTGGAAGATTATTATTTGATAGTAAAGCAATTTTTGAAGACCAGATAGAAGCCCTTGAAGAAACAGCTCTAAGACGAGGGGAAGAAGGAATTAATTTGGCATTGCTCACAGATGGTTTGCGGGCAGAGCGAGAGCAAGGAATAACAATTGATGTTGCATACAGATATTTTGCAACTCCTAAACGAAAATTTATTATTGCTGACACACCAGGTCATATTCAATATACAAGGAATATGGTTACAGGTGCTTCAACTGCAAATGCCGCAATAATCCTAATTGATGCAAGAAATGGAGTGATAGAACAAACGCTTCGTCATGCATTCATTGCTTCACTTTTACAAATACCTCATGTAATTGTTTGTGTAAACAAAATGGATTTAGTTGACTTTAACGAAGATATATTTGAGAAAATAAAAGATAACTTTTCTGCAGTAGCAGGGAAATTAGATATTCAGGATGTGCATTTTGTACCAATTAGTGCACTCAATGGCGATAATGTTGTTGATAGATCAAAAAATACTGATTGGTTTGGAGGTTCAACGTTTATTTATCTACTTGAAAATATTCACATTGCAAGCGATCAAAATCATATTGATGCACGTTTTCCGATACAATATGTTATTCGTCCTCAAACAGCTGAACATCCCGATTACAGAGGATATGCAGGAAGAATTGCAGGTGGTGCTTTCAAGCCTGGAGATAATATAAAAGTTTTGCCTTCAGGATTTACATCGAAAATTAAATCAATTGATACATACAAAGAAAAGCTCGATTTAGCCTATGCTCCTCAGTCAGTGTGTATTACTCTCGAAGATGACTTAGATATCAGCCGTGGAGATATGATAATTCGAGAAAATAATGTTCCTAAAATTGGTCAGGATATTGATATAATGGTATGTTGGCTTAACGAAAAACCTATGGTCCCAAGTGGAAAATATGCAGTTAAACATACAACTCGCGATGTTCGATGTATGATCAAAGAAGTTACTTATAAAATAAATATCAATACTTTAAACAGAGATAAGGAAGACAAAGTCTTAAATTTGAATGATATAGCACGAATAAAAATTAGAACTACCAAGCCATTATTTTTTGATTCTTATAGAAAAAATAGAATTACTGGTAGTGTAATTCTAATTGACGAAGCTACAAATGAAACAGTTTGTGCAGGTATGATAGTTTAATAATTATTGATTTTTTATAAAGTTATTTATTAAAGTTTTTTTCTAAAATGCAAAAATCAATACTATCAAGATTAGAAAAAGTGAAGTTTCTTGATAAAAATATGTTTTTTCTTTTAGCGGGACCATGTGTTGTAGAAGATGAAGATATGGTTTTTAATATTGCCAGCGAAATTCAAAAAATTGCTAACAAATTAGAAATACCATATATTTTTAAAGCATCCTATCGAAAAGCAAATCGTTCTCGGAAAGATTCATTCACAGGAATTGGCGATGAAAAAGCCCTTTCAATAATGAAAAATGTTGGAGAAAGTTTAAGTATTCCGCTTATGACAGACGTCCATACAGAGGAAGAAGCGAATTTTGCTGCTAAATATGTCGATGTATTACAAATCCCGGCTTTTCTTTGCAGACAAACAAATTTGTTAGCTGCTGCTGCAAAAACCGGTAAGATTGTCAATATTAAGAAAGGACAATTTCTTTCGCCGGAATCTATGAAATTTGCTGTCGAAAAAGTTACGGACATCGGAAACGAAAATGTTTTTCTTACCGAAAGAGGAACAATGTTTGGCTACCAGGATTTAGTAATTGATTATAGAGGGATTCCCAAAATGCAAAAATTTGGCTTTCCTGTTGTTTTAGATATTACTCATTCGCTGCAACAACCAAATCAGTCATCTGGAGTAACAGGAGGAAATCCGGAATTGATTGAAACTGTTGCACGTGCAGGAATTGCTGTAGGTGCCGATGGAATTTTCATTGAAACTCATCCTGAACCGCCAAAAGCAAAATCGGATGGAGCAAATATGTTAAAACTCAATTTATTGGAAAACCTTTTAGAGAAGTTAGTCAAAATGAGATTGCTTATCAATAATTTGTAGAAATAATTCTCTTAACTTTTTGTTTTTTTATTATTAAAAAATTTTGGCACAATTTTTTCTATAAGACAAGAAATTTTGATGAAAGATAAATTAGTATAAATATAAAGGACAGAAAGATGAAAAAATCAGTATTATTATTAGCTCTAATAGTTTTATTATTTCAATTTGAAATTTTTGCACAAAAGAATAGAAATGCAAACGAAGCAGCCCAAAATAAAGAACAACTAAAAATTGATGAAGCTACCCTTAAACAAGATAACATTGAATTAGATATTTTTAAAGTTAAGCTCGTAAAATTTGAAAAGGCATATTTAAAAAAGAATTTTCCAAAAGTGAAAGCTTTGAAAATAGATATAATATCTGATATACATAGAGAAATTGAGCAAAGCGAAATTAAAATAGAGAGAGAAAAACTTGAAGCAAAACAGAGTAAAAACGAAGTAAAATCGGAAAGCAAAGAAATTAGAAAAAGAAAAGGACACAATAGGGGAGACCGATATGACAAAAGAGATGATGAGCGAGATTTAAAAGATGATTTGAAGGATTTGGAAAAACAAATAGATCGAACAAATCGTCAAAAAGCAATTTTAGAAACTATTGAGCTGCATACATTTGGTTTTACTGAAGTTTCGCTAGGAACAAAAAAGTTATTGCATGAATTTGCAGAAACTATGGAAGATGATATTGCTGCTACAAAAAGAGAAATTCAGGAAACCATTGCTGAACAAGAAGAAGACAAACGTGAACGACAAGAAGATAGACGTGGTAGAAAAAAGAAAAAAAGAAGATTTAGGTATTAATTAAATCCCTAAAAGAAAAATGCCAATAAATGTAAGTTTATTGGCATTTTTTGTTTTTGAAGTTTAGACAATTCGTTTCTTGATTGCTAAAAAGTCAATTATTTATGATTTGCAAATTAAGAGCATAGTTCTATCATCGTCAAAAGAACTAATATTAAATTCCTCAATTATTTCGTTTTCAATTTGTTGGCATGAAACTACATCTTTCTGGCGGCGAGAATTAAAAGCATTTAATAATGCAATTTCTCCAATTTCTTTGCCAGTTTTGCTGGCTTTAGCTTCAGAATAACCATCTGTAAATATTAATAGTTTGTCGCCTTTTTTAATATCAATATTTACACTTTGATATTTTGAGCTATCAATCACACCAAGAAGGGTTCCAACAATATTTAGTTGTCTCATTTTTTCATTTGTGTGATTGTAGAAAAATGGACGCATTGCCCCTGCCGATGAAATCTTGATTGACGATTTTTCAGTATCAACTACAATTACACTTAGTGTAGTAAAAACTTCTGACAGTTGTAAATCTTTATATATATATTGATTGATTATTTCTAATAATTTTTCCGGATTCGATGAAAATTCAACTTCAGGGTTATTGGCAAAAAAGTTGACAGTACTTCTAATATAAGCAATATAAGCAAGAACAAAAAACCATGCTCCCCACTTTTTGCCCATTACATCACCAAGGATTATTAATTTTTTGTCATTTAGATCGAAAACTTCATAAAAGTCGCCACCTGGAATTTCGTTGAATGGTTCATGTAGAATAGAAATGCTTATATCGCCAATTTTTTGATCTATTGAATTTTCAAAACGAATTGGTGAAGCATTAGCTGCGAGATTTAGGGCATTAAGATATTTGTCTTTAATTTCTTTTTCTCTTTCTACAATAGCATTTATCTGATGCGAAACGATTTCTGAAGATTCGTGTTTGTGAACAAATCCATTTACACCGATGTCGAAATAGCCTTCTATATTAATGTTTTTCGAAAAGTTTGAAATAAAGAGGTATGCTGGAATCGTAGATGATGCAATTTTTTTTACTTTCTCAAGATAGTTTATTGCCCAAACGGCATTTTCATCAATTATTAATGCCCATATATTTGAATTTTCAACCTGGCTTATCAAATCGTCGGTTGTATATATATTTACAACTTCTGTTGAAATATTAAAATCTGCATGATTTGAATCTGAATTTTCAGACAGACAAAAAAGTACTGTTCCTGAGTCGAAATTAATATTTCGTTTTTTGTTAGATTTTAAAATTTCTTTTCTTAACCTGATTAATTCATAAACTTTTTTTTCATAAACGTTTCTACAATTTTCATGCTCAAATATATTAACATTGATGAGTTTTAGTTAATTTTTTTATTCAATTTTAAATTTTACCGAATTTTATTTAGAATCATTCAAAATAAA